>JAFGWW010000231.1 GCA_016936955.1 Planctomycetota bacterium
AAAAACCGTGGCACCGGCAAGGGCATCTTCAAGCTCCTCGCGCACCCGAGCATCTCCATTCCAGCTTTCGGAAATATTTCGGGCGCGGTGCAGGTCGCGGCTGATAACCGTTCCTCCCTTGACGTCGGCCTTGGCGAAAGAAGAAACCGCCGCGCGCCCGACCGCTCCGGTTCCCCAGACGACAATCTCTCCGCCCTTGAGGTCGGGGCGGAGGCGCAGAATCTCGTCCACTGCCACGCTGGCGACTGAAACCCTGAACTTTCCGATATCGGTTCCGGTGCGGATATGTTTTGCAAAAGCAAAAGCGCGCTGGAAAAGGCTGTTCAAAACCTTGCCCACACTATCGCACGCCACGGCGTCGGCATAAGCCCGCTTGACCTGCCCCAGAATCTCGGTCTCGCCAAGCACCATCGAGTCCAGTCCACAGACAAGGCTGAAAGCATGACGGATAACATCTGCATCGGTGAGGACGCGGGAATGGCTCGCGAGCAGTTCGGGATCGATGGATTTGTATTCGCCAAGCTCGGTGCAGAGGTCGACGGTTTTTTTACCGTCCACCACCACATAAAGCTCGGTGCGGTTGCAGGTCGAGAGGGCGAACGCTTCCGTCACCCCTTCTTTCGCAAGAAGGGATTCGAGAATCAGGGAACGCTCGTGGTGGCCAAGATTGAAAGCCTCGCGCATGGCGAGGTCGGCCGCCTTGTGACTGATGGAAAGACAGATAATCCGCATAGGGCCTCCAGGTTGCGGAATCGGAGACCGCCATACCGGAATCGGGGAAAACCCGCGGCAGGTGGCTCGACTCCCAGACCAGGGAACAGCAACCAACGCTCCGATCGTCTTCTGGCTTCCGGGTCATCCTCCGGTTCCGCCTTCCCGGATATAAATCCAGTGGCACACATGGAACCTTTGTCGCCGGTTACAGCAGTAGTCTTCTGCGGCAGATTTGCACTGCCTTCCTCACCCCACCAGGGTGAATATCGGAACGTCTGAATCAATAAACTGAGTATAAACCGGCAAGGCTCCCTGTAAAGCCGGTTTCGGTATTTTATTTCTTAATTTTCAACGCCTGCTCAAGAGCGGCCAGAAGCCCGGGAATCGTATACTCCATCGCCTCGGCGTCAACCGGCAGGCCGCACTCTTTCATCGCAGCACTGGTGATGGGGCCGATACTGATAAAAAGTGGGCGCTTCCCCCCATCGACAAGCGCTTTGAGCCTGTTCCCGAGGAGGGAGGAAAAATTGCGGGCGCTGCTCGACGAAGCAAAAGTAATTGCGTCAATAGAGCAGTTTTCCAGAGATTCAACCGTCTCCGGCGCAACCTCGCTTTCATTTACCGTATGATAGGCCGTAACCTCATCGACTGATGCACCGCCCCCGACAAGCTGCTCGCGCAGGTCTTCCCGGGCAAGGTCGGAGCGCAGGAGGAGGAACTCAACCCCGCGCAGCTCGCCGCCGCACTTCTCCTTGAGCGCATCAAAAAGAGATTCGCCCACGAATTTTTCGGGAATGAGATCGGGAACGATGCCGTATTTTTCAAGCTCTTTCGAGGTGCCGGGGCCGATGGCCGCGACACGCAGATTGCCGAAGATGCGCGCGTCGAGAGACAAGGACCCTATTCGGCGCCATACATGCTCCACCCCATTGGCGCTTGTAAACACCACCCAGCCGCTGCGGTTTTTCATCTTCAGGATCGAGGAGGTAAGAGTGTCGCATTCGCTCGCCTCGACTTCCTCTATCCTGATTGTGGGGAGCTCAACCGCTTCCGCGCCAAGCTCGCGAAGTTTGTGGACAAGCCCGCTTGCCTGAGTCCGCGCGCGGGTTACGAGAATTTTTTTGCCGAAAAGCGGTTTTTTTTCAAACCAGCCAATCCGCTCGCGCAAAGCAACGACATCACCAATCACGATCAGCGCCGGAGGCTTGAGCCCCGCCTTCTCCACCTCGTCGGCGAGGGTTAAGAGAGTTGCGGAAACGCATTCCTGCTTCACCGTCGTGCCCCAGCGGATAGCGGCCGCCGGTTCGTCTGGTCTGCGCCCGTACTCAATGAGAGCCGAGCATATCTCCCGCATGCGCCCGATGCCCATGTAAATACAAAGGGTGTGGTTGAGGGCGGCAAGAGCTTTCCAGTCAATCTGCTGGTCGTCCTTGTCGGGAGTTTCGTGGCCGGTTACAAAGGTCACGCCGGTGGCGATTGCGCGGTGCGTTACCGGTATTCCGGCGTAGGCGGGGGCGGCTATGCCAGAGCTCACGCCGGGGACGATCTCGAAAGGCAGCCCTTCCGCAGCAAGGGCGAGAGCCTCCTCCCCGCCGCGCCCGAAGACGAAGGGGTCGCCCCCCTTGAGGCGCACCACGGTCTTCCCGGCGCGAACCGCGTCGCAGAGTCTGCGCCCTGTCTCGTCCTGGGGAACGCTGTGGCAACCGGCTTTTTTGCCAACATAAAATTTTTCGCTCTCCGCTGGCGCAAGACTGAGTAATTCGTCGCTGGAGAGATAGTCATAATAAACAATGTCTGCCCTGCGGAGACACTCGGCCCCTTTAAGGGTGAGCAGACCCGGATCGCCCGGCCCCGCGCCGACAATATAGCAGATTCCGCTCTCAGCCATTTTTGCTTTCCCCGTCGATGGCGTCGAGAATTTCGCGCCCGCCGCTCTTGAGAATTTTCAGCGCAAGTTCAACCCCAAGTTCGCGCCCTTCCGCAAGGCCCCCCTTTACGCAATAC
>JAFGWW010000232.1 GCA_016936955.1 Planctomycetota bacterium
AGGAAGACAGCCCGGCCCCTTTTGCATGAAGCGTGAATTATGACCGAACCACTCGCGGCACCAGAACAGAACGGTAAACCGAAGCGCAGCACGGCCGACCGCATTCTCCGCGCTTCCGCCCTTGTCTTTGCCGCCCACATCGCATTAAAGCTCGTCAGTCTCGTACAGTTCCGCCTTATCGGCGCGGCCTGCGATCCGGTGATCCGCGACATTTTCGTCTTCGCTTTCGACGGCGTGCTGATGACCCTATTCTTCATCGGCGAAGAAGCCCTCGGCCCCGCATTCCTGCCGGTATTCATGGCGGAGAAAGAAAAAGAGGGTGAGGGAAAAGCGTGGTCTTTCGCCAACACCGTGCTCTCGGTTCAGAGTGCAATCATCGCCGTCGCCGTTATTCTCGTCTTTCTCTTCCCCGCAACGCTCGTTACCATCACCACAGCCTGGGAGAAGAAAGGCGCCAACCCGCTCTACATGGAGAGCGCCCCCCATTATATCAAGTACATGGTCTTCGGCCTTTTCGGGCTCAGCATCGGCTCGTGTACATATATGCTTCTTAACGGCTATAAGCGATTCTTCCTCGCGGCCTTCGGCGACGCGGCAGTCAAGCTCGGCATCGTGATCGCCCTCGCTACCGCTTACGCGATGAAGGTCGAGATGAAAGGCAGCACCGCCGCCACAGTGTTCATTATTGGCGCTATTACGGGAAGCGTATTCAAGCTTATAACTCACGCGATCGGCCTGCGCGACAAGCTCCGCTTCTTCCGCCCTCGCCTCGACCTAAAGGATCCCGCGTTCAGAAAATTCGTGGCGCTGGTGTTGCCCCTGCTCTGCGGAATCCTTATCGCCAAGGTGCGCGATTACTTCAACAATATCTACGTCATGACCAACGTGGACGACGGCCTGCTCTCGATCGGCGCATGGGGCAGGAAGATTTACCAGACTATCGGCCACGTCATTCCCTACGCCGTCAGCATCGCCATGCTGCCTTTCTTCTGCGAGCTTTACGACAAGGGCAAAAAAGAGGAACTCGGCGCAATGCTCACCAAAAGCTCGCGCCTGATTTTCCTCATGTGCGCGCCCATCGCAGCGGGGGCGGTGGTGCTCTCCCTCCCCCTCTCGCAGATACTCTATCAGGCGGGGAAGTTCAGTTACCACGACTGCGAACTCGCGGCCGCCGCGAATTCGTGTTTCTCGCTGGTACTGCCCTTCTACGCCCTTGAATATGTCCTCATGCAGGCATTCTTCTCCAACCGCAAGATGATCGCCGTCTCGGCGGTCGGCGTATTTTTCAGTTTCTTCAGCATGGCCATCGCATACGTCTGCGTAATACAGCTAAAATTCACCGGCGTTGACGCCCTCATCGCCGTCGCCCTCGCCTTTACCGTAACCAGAACACTGAAGGTAATAACCCTCGCATCAATCGCGCGGAAGTTCCTCCCCTGCTATCCGGTGAAGGAAACGCTGAGCTTCATCCTGCGCGTCATCATCGTCGCCCTCGGCACCGGACTCGCAGCTTGGATTACGCGGAGCTTTTACGAATCAATCGTGCTGGTCTCGGAAGCGACGCGGGCAATGGACATCCTCGTCAAGGCGGGGCTGGACCTAATTCTTTCGGCATCGGCGGGAGCCATTACCGCACTGGCGCTGACATGGATCCTCTGCCGCAGCGAACTTGTCGAGATCAAGGAATGGGTAAGCCGGAAGGTCAAAGGCCGCCTGCCCAAGCGGGAGGCAAAGGCGCAGGAACAAGTCGCGGAAGAGTAAGGCATGGGCGCGCCTACTCCATATCGGTGTCGCTGATTACGCCGCCGGATTCGGATTTGAAATACTTTTCAATCAGGGCAAGCAGGTCGTCGCGGGTGTGCATGTAGTTGAGCGAATTGCGGAATTCCTTCGCGCCGCGCATGGTCTTCGAGTAAAAGCTTCCGAGCTTGCGACACTGGCGCACGGCAAGCTCCTCACCGAGAAGAACGGCCAGCCGGTCGTAATGCTCAAGCAGAATATCGCCGATCTCGAAACGCCCGGGCAGGCGCATCTCCTCACCGACAAGCTCCGCCTTTATCTTGAGAAAAACCCAGGGCGCCCCCATGCATGCACGGCCGACCATCAACCCGGCGCAACCGGTGAGGTCGAACATTTTTCTGGCAGTCTCGCCATCCCTGACGTCGCCGTTACCGATTACGGGAATCGTCTTGACCGCCTCCACCACCTCCCTGATCCGCTCGTAGCGGCATGGCGTGCTGTACGACTCCTTGGCGTGGCGACCGTGAACGGTAAGGAGGTCCGCCCCTTCGCTCTCCACAATTTTCGCGACTTCAGCCCCGTTGTAATTGCTGGCCGAGGTGCCGACGCGGATCTTTACCGTTACCGGCTTCTCCGTCGCCGCGCGCATGGCCTTGACTATGCGCCCTATCAGGAGCGGGTCTTCCATGAGTTTCGAGCCCGCTCCCGCCGCGCGCACCTTGCGCACGGGGCAACCGCAGTTTATATCCACAACGTCTGCGCCGCGGTCGGCCACAATTTTTGTCGCCTCGCCAACCGACTCGGGATCGGCCCCCCATAGCTGATAAGCCACCGGGCCTTCGCCGTCCTCACGGGCGAGGTAGCGCTCCTGCCTTGGGGCCTGATTGACAAGGGCCTTGGATGAGATCATCTCGGTAGCGAGCAACCCCGGCCGCCCCAGTTTCCAGGAGAGGAGACGGAAGGGCGCACTGGAATAACCCGCGAGCGGAGCCTGGAAAAGGTTATTCTCAATGGTGAGGGAACCGAGGGTCAGGGGTTTTATCGGGTTGTCGGTCATTGCTGGTCCTGTGGTCTGTCGATTATTTATAAATTGAGGCAATGAAAGAGCGGATAGAATCAAACACACCCTTCTCGCGCATTATTTTCAATTCGCCGCCGTCGAGCCATTTACCGTAACAGACGGTGCATGTGTCGATGTGGATGCCGTGCTCAACGTTATGGACGGGAACCATATTCCCATCGCCGCCGCATTTCGGACAATGACCGTCCTTGCTGTCATCCGCTTCGTGCCAGACTTCATCCTCCCCTTCGATCGCCTCCACGCCCTCGCTCTCGAGAATAACATCAAGCTCCTCGAAGTCGAACCAGATACCCTTGCACTCGGGGCACTCGTCGAGTTCCATCCCGTCGAAGACGATCTTTTTCAATTCGACGCCCTTGCATTTCGGACAATACATATCAGCTCCAATCATGAAGGTTCAGGCTTTATCTACTCTACTTTTACAGGTTCGCTCTTGACCATATCGCGATCGCGGCTTGCGCGTCCGGACGTTTCGGTTTTCAGCTCTGGCACTTTCCCGCCGAGCTTCAGAATTGACTTCCCCATAAACCCGGCCTCTTCCTGCATTCCGTTCTTCACAAACCACTCGTAAAGCTTTCTATAACGACCGACCGGCTCAACACCCATGGCCCAGCAGAGTTTAGCCATGCATTCGGGACATAGCCACGTGGGCCTGCCGTCAGATTCCTCGCGGCTGTTGCTCCCGTTCATATTGCACTCATACTTTATGCAGTGGTGCATGGAAAACATGTGGCCCGTCTCGTGGGTGGCGGTCCGGATAGTGCGGCGCAGAAAGGTCAGGAACTCGGCCTCTGATCCGTCCGCGTTGCCGTTACGGTAAAGGCTCTGCACCCCCACGCGGCTCCTGATTGCGGCCTGCCCGAAAACGAAATTCCAGTCCCCGCCCGGCCAGAGATCGGAGGAGGTGAAGCACATGAACACCACCCCGTCCTTCGGCAATTTTGGTTTTAGAATATCATCCAGAATGTAAGTGGTCAGGACCTGTTTGACGCCCCACTCGGGATGAACCCGCCGCGCATCGTCCGGGATTACGGACAGGGGCAGGTCTTTGGTAAACTTTACCGCCAGCCCGAAATAGATGCGCATATACTCGGCGGTAAGGTCGAGGGCTTTTTTCTGCCCCACGGAAAACTCGCCGAGGCGCTGGAGATAAATCACCCGGCGCGACCGCGAAGGGCGCACCGGGCGGTAATGCAGATACTGCTCGAAGGTCTGGCCTTTTTCGTTATCGCCGTGTTCCGCCAGCCACTCTCCCGGTTTCGGCTTTGCCTTTACGACGTGGAAAGGAACAAGCGCCTTTATATCCTTGCGGAGCGAATCGCTATCGCTACCTTTCTCGGCTGCCTTCGATAAAGGCGAGAGAGAAAAGGATAAAACGACGGCAAGAATAAAATAGGCAACACATTTCATGCTTATTTCTTAGCCTGTTTGACAACCTTGTTGACCAGATTCACGTAAGTCCCGGCAAGCTCGGCCGCGCGCTTCTTGCTGCGCGCCTCGGAGTATACCCTGACAATCGGCTCGGTATTGCTTGCGCGGACGTGAACCCATCCGTCCTCGAAATCAAGCTTGACCCCGTCGCGGGTATCAACGTGATCGGCCTTGACGTTGGCGAGAGCCTCGAGCACGGGCTGGAGCTGGCGCTTGCTGCAATCGACCTTCTCCTTGACC
>JAFGWW010000233.1 GCA_016936955.1 Planctomycetota bacterium
GTGTCGATCTTCCCCGAAGCGAGCGCCTTCTTCGCGTCCTCCACCCCGGGATAGCTTATCTGCATATACCGTCCCTTCGCGCCGACCTCACGCGCGCAGACATAGTAAGTGCCAACCGGTGGCAGGCCGTCATCCTTGGCGCTCTTTGGATTGGCAATATTTTTCGGCACGGCGATATGGTAATACTGGCGGATATAATTCTTGCCCACGCAGATGCCCATGAATTTCTTGTTCAGGTAAATGAGGATGTAAGCGTTCTTTACCGGTGCGGTTATCTCGCCGGTCGCGTAGGCGGTGAGCTCTTTCGCGCGGCGGACGCGCTCCCGCTCCTCCTCAAGCTTCTTCTGCCTTGCGAGTTCGGCCTCGCGCTTTTTCTTCTCCTCTTCCGCCTTTTTGGCATCCTCGGCGAACTGCTTTTTCTTCGCCGCGACGAGAGCCGTAAGCTTTTCCCGGTATTTTTCCGGAATGCCCGCAAGCTCGCTATCCGAGGGCAGAGCCGCTTCGGCACCGGCTTTTGAGATTTTCTCTTCGATCGTGTTGATGCGCTCGATGAGTTTGTGCTCCTCCTGGGCTAGCATATCCTGCCGCTCGCGCTCCTTGAGCATCTGCCCCTCAACGGGGAGGCGGTCGGCGGGGGCGGGCTGCCGGTTTACCTCGTCGACGATGAGCAGGGTTCCTCTGGCCTGCACCAGAAAAATCATGGCCGCCATGATGCAGAGCACAAAGAAAGCCCTGACTATCAATTTAATCCTGAAGATCTTCTCGCCGTTGTCCTGCTCAGTCAATGATCTCTAGCTCCCCGATCGATTCCAGTTTTGAATTCGGAATTTCAATCCACTCCATTTGCGCGTCCTCCGGGCCGCCTTCGGAGGCGATCCGCTCGCGCCATTTGCGTTTGAACTTTACCCCGTTCTTGACGGTCACGTACTTGTAATTTATCCCGGCCGTGCCGTCGGTGGTCACGTTCTCGAAATGATAGACAAAAACCGACGGGTCATAGACCACGCGATAGCCCTTCTCGCGAATACGGTAGCAGTAATCGATATCCTCAAACTGCACCGGATGGAAAAGCATGTCCAGCTCGCCCACCTCCTCCATGACCGCGCGCGGCATGATCCAGCAGGCGCTGATAAGGGTCTTCATCTCGCTTTGCGAGCAATACTCCGGTTCATCCTTCCCGTGCCCCCGGCCCCGGAAGGTCACCCTCCCCTCACGGCCGACGAGACAGCCTGCGCACTGGATATTATGCGGCGGGGCGGCGAAAAGGATTTTCGGCCCCACCACGCCGATAGAGCTGTCGGCGTCAAGAATTGATGTCAGTTTTTCGAGCCATCCCCGCACGCCGATCACGATGTCGTTATCCATGAAGACGACATAATCGCCGGTGGCTTTTTTCATCGCCCGGTTGCGGCCGTCGATCGCCCCCACGTTTTCATCAAGCAGAATCGGCACCACCCGCCAGCCGCGCGCCACGGCTTTTTCCGTGAACTCCGCAAGGACTTCGCGGGTATCGTCGGTGGAGCCGTTATCGACAAAAACCACCTCGACTTTTTTCCAGGTAGACTCGAGAAGCCCGTCGAAGGTGCGGCGGGTGAAGTAGCTCTTGTTGCAGCCAAGGATGATTATGGATACCGTGCGGTCGGACATGGAAAACCTGTCAGAAAACGAAATAATGCCACCCCCGCAGGAGCGGCATTATTATTATCACTAAAAGCATGGCAAAAGGCAACCGTGGCCTGCAGGAAACCTTGCTATCCGGCGCTCCTGACGCGCACCGCCTCCGCCTTGGCAAAGTTGTCTTTAAACAAGGCGATCTGGGTAAGCATAAACCGCGCACACTCGGGGCAATAGGTATGGGAAACCCTATCGCCAAGTATGGCTGGAGGCTGGTGGTACTCCCCCTTACTGTCCCTGACCCTGCGACAGACACAACACTGAACCGTCAATTCGTTATTGTTCATGGCCTTCCCCCGCCCGGAGATAACCGACGGCAAATGCCCCATGATGTGAGTTGAGAATGTTTGGCCCGCCCAGTTTGTTCAGAATACATTAGCAGAACGGCTAATCAATCACCCTAAACCGGAAACACTTGGATATTATTAATTTATATACTTTCTTGCATCTATTTCAACTTTAATCGTACGTATAAGCCCTTTTTTTATGTTCCACTGTGGCATGGGCTGTGCAAATGCCAACTAAGGCCGGAAACCGGCAAAATCCGCATTTTTTGCTGTTTTTGTAAAACCTTTCGCAGCCTGAGGATAAAAAATGGGGAGCGGATATCCGCTCCCCATGCTTCATTTGATTAATCCCGCCCTGTCAGGCAGTGACAGCTTTTCCGCGTTTGCTCATGTTTTTATCACCGCTGCCGGTGGCTTTGGTGATAGCCTTCTGCACGTCCGCCTTGGAGTAAGGGCGCGAGAGAAGAGCCGAACGTGGCAAAGCTTTGCGCACACGCACCGAGTCGCCGGACTTTATCTTCGGGCAAAGAAAGACCAGCGGAAGATTTTTGAGTTTCTCGTCTGTCCGGAGCTTTTTTGCAAGGGCGACTGCGCTATTGTCCGAGAAGGCAATATCCATGAAAAGGGCGTAAGGCCTGCGCGCGCCACGCACGGCAACCACCATTTTCCCCGCATTCTCGGCCTTTACAGTAGCATAGCCAAGCTGCTCAAGGTATATACAGAGTATCTCAACATCTCCAGGATTTTCATTGGCGATAATAATCGTCCTTTTATTCTTGTCGTCATCGGTTCCCTTGGAAAAGAACTTTTTCAGTATGTTGAGCGGCATATTGCTCTCCTTGCCATGAATCTGCTGTTTACCTACACCAAGCGTAACAACAAATTATATACTGTCAACAGTATAATCATGGCCGCCTAAAAAAGCCATGCGGGTGTCGCAATTTATTCATTTACTGAAATTTAACTGTAACTTTTTCCTGGCTTTCGAGGCGGAAGGACTTGATATCCTTCATCTTCTCCTCGGCTTCCTTGACATTATCAATCTTGCCAAGAGCCATCGCCTTCTTGAACTCTGCGTCATTCTGGACAAGTTTGTCGACGTTCATGTCCATAAGGGTAATCGTACTGCCGTCCTTCTCCTTATGGGTGGCGTTGGTTTCGGTAATCTTGCCTTCAACGCTGAGCTTGATCCAGATGCGGCAGCCCTTGTACATCTGCTTCATCTGCTGCATCTGGGCTTCGGGAATCTCGGGGGTTTCCATGTTTTCCGGCTTGTCGGTCAGCTTCTCATTCTCGTCCGGTTGGGGAAAGCTGATGGTAAGCTCGGGGGTGGCGCCTTTCTTGAAGGAGAAGGCCAGGGTATCGGTATCCTTGCCAGCCTTATCCGGCTTGGCCATGGGCATATCCATATCGGGCTCGGAGGAGAGGCGGATCTTGCTGATATCATCAAACTTGTAAACCACCACCTGCGCGTCATTGCCGTCAGCGGTCTTGACCTTTTTCGCTTCGACAAAAGTCACGCCCTCGCCCATGCTGGAAACCTTAGCCTTGAGCTTCTCGATATTGGGGCCATTTTCCGTCATTTTTCCGCCAGCGGCGCCCATCTGCGCCTGCATCATCTGGATAAATTCCTTGTTCATGGCGGTGGTAATGGTTATGGTACCGCTGCCGTCCTTGTTGACATGAACCTCCTTGGTGTCGCTGATACAGCCGCCCGTAAAGGCCATGGAGCCCAGAAGCGCAATTACCGCAAAGATTTTTCTCATCTCATTTTTCTCCCGACAAAATTTTCATAATAAAGTTATCAACCAAACAACAAAGATTTATCTTGAGATCAAAGTTACAGAACATAACATCATATATTGTGTCGTTCCTTATTAACTCTGGAAAATGATAGCGTTTTTTTTATACCTGTCATTTATAAAAAACCTGCGATTTTGGAACGGCGAGAGATTTTACCCATACACAAAACGCATCACGGAGGTGAGGGCATATGGAATCATTCGAAGTCATCAAGGACGCGGTAGACAAGGTTGGCGCAAAGCGCGTGGCGGCGGACGTCGAGGTCTCGACCTCGCTGGTCTACAAGTGGTGCGAGCAGGCCAAATCCAACCCAAGCGACGAGAAAAGCGGGGCCCGCAACCCCCTGGACCGCATCGTCGCATTAATGGAAAGCACTGGCGACATTACCGTAATCGCATGGCTCTGCGAGCAGGCCAACGGCTTTTTCGTGGAAAACCCGACAAAGCTTGTGGGCGACTTCAACAGCAACTTTGTCTCCTATACCCAGAACATGATCAAGGAATTCTCGGACGTGCTGCGCGTAATGACAGAATCGATCCAGAACGACAATGTGATCTATGAGGATGAAGCTGCCCGCATCAGGAAAGAATGGGAAGACCTCAAGCGTTATACCGAATCCTTCGTGGTTGCCTGCGAACAAGGCGTTTTCAACAAAAGGAAATAAGCCAGCCTCTCTGGTAACAAATATATAAGCCGCCTCTGGGCGGCTTTTTTTCATTCCAGTTACAAATAAACAACTATATCTCTCCTGCCATGAGCGAAAACGCGCGCTCGATTCCGCGCAATGCTCGGTTCCGACTTGTGGCAGCCCAGCCAGGAAATATTTTCCCGCCCGTACAAATTGCTAAAACAGCAACAAGTTATGCGTTAATTGCATATTTTATTCTCTCTGGCAAGGCATTTGTATTAACGATTAGACCACAACTTGATGTGTATCAGCCAAAGAGAGAATGCAATGCTAGTAATGATTATTGATGATGACCACATGGTTCTTGAGTTTATCGGCGAACTGCTTGCTTCAAAGGGGATCAACTCCAGGCGTTACACCTCGCCTACCCAAGCAGTGCTTGATCTGAAAGAGCAAAGGTATGACGCGGTTGTGACGGATTACATGATGCCGGGGATGAACGGGAGGGGGGTATTGAGGGTGGTCAAGGGTATCTGCCCCGAAATACCGGTCTTCCTCATTACGGGGAACATGGACATGTCACGGCAAGAGGCGCAGGATCTCGGCTTTGAGGAGGTGTTTATGAAACCGGGAGAGATGTTCAACCTTATTGAGGCTTTCGATAGGCTAAAGCAAAAAGCGCCATCGACAGGAATCAAAGTTAATGCAAACAACAATTGATAAAAACTTCAGGTTAAACGGATTCGACATCTATGGAAAACACCCCCTGAACAGAGGGGAGCGGCGGAAATTATCCTTCAATCTTAATTCCGTCGTTCCCCTATTTTCAAAGAACGAGAGAACCGGCCTGTCCCACAATTATCAGAGGCAGGCATAAAACGCAACGGTTATACAGGGAGAAACAATGCTGTGGGACTTTGATTCTGCTTCGATGGAAAACGACCCGATCCTCACCGCGCTCAACGACGCGGTATGCCTCTTCAACCCGAAGAGCGGCAGCCTGATCGTTGCCAACCCCCCGGCTTGCGACTTATTCGAATGTGATCTGGAACAGGCGCGCAACATGAATTTAGCCGACTTGTGCCTGCACCACGCGGCCTGTTCCGGCCATCACTCCATATGCGAGCTCAAACAGGTGTATAAGGGGAAGTGCAAGGTAATCGAGTGGCGCCCGCCGGAGTCGAACAACGCAGCGAAGTGGGTGGAGTTGAAGATACAAACCATAACGATCGGCGAAAATGATTTTATCCTCGCCGTGCTGCGCGACCTCTCGCCCCAGAAGCGCCTCACCAGCAGTCTGCAGAATTCAACGGCAAGGCTTTCGGAACAAACCCGTTCGATGGTCGAATCGATCGCCCATGCGGTCGACGTCAGGTGCCCGGCGACGGCCCAACACCAGCGCTGCGCCGCCATTCTCGCCGAGAGCATCGCCACCGAGATGAAACTCCCCGAACACCAGATCAGCTCCATCAATATTGCCGCAAGCCTGCATGACGTGGGAAAGATCGGAATTCCCGGAGCGATCCTGAACAAACCCGACCGCCTCAACCCAGACGAATTCGAGATCATGAAATCCCACTCCGAGATCGGCCACCAGATCCTCTCGAAGGCCAATTTCGACAGCCCCGTGGCGGACATCGTTCATCAACATCATGAAAGAATAGACGGCTCGGGCTACCCCTACGGCCTGAGGAATGACGAGATCATGCTCGAAGCCAGAATCATTGCGGTTGCGGATGTGATTGACGCAATCAGCAGCGACCGGCCCTACCGCAAGAGCGCCTCGGTGGCTGACGCAATCCAGTTCGTCTCCCTCGGAAGCGGCAGCTTTTTTGACCGCGAGGTAGTGAACGCCACCATCTCAATCTACGAGAGGAATGAAAAATCATTCCGGGAGCTTCAGGACGCCTGAATTGAACAGGGGGAGATGCCGCACCCGGCGCACTGCCCCGGCGCGCACATCGGCGTACGCTCGCCCTTGCGTGAACGCTCGCGCTCACGCCGAAGAAATTCCGTAGAGTATCCCATATCCACACACGACCACGGCAATGCATTCTCCTCGCCACGCTCGGCCGAAGCATAAGCCAGCATATCAATCCCGCACTCGTCAAAAGCCTTCGCCCAGATGGCGGGGCGGAAATATTCGTCCCAGCCGTCCAGACGGGCCCCGTTCTGCCAGGCATTGAGAATAACCCGGCCCAGCTTGCGGTCGCCGCGCGACATCACCCCTTCGAGGGCGGAAATCTCCACGTCGTGATGTTTATAGCTCACGCGCTTGCGGTCGACCAGTTCCGAAATGATGCGGCCCTTGCGGGTAAATTCTTCCGGCCTGCCCATGGCCTCCCACTGGAAGGGGGTGTGGGCCTTGGGAACGTAATTGCTCACCGAAAGGGTTACGGCAGGCTTTTTCTTCTGGCCGCTGCGGCGCAGGCGCGCGATACGGTTGGCAAGTTCCGGAATAGCGGCCACGTCCTCATCCGTCTCCGTGGGCAGGCCGACCATAAAGTATAACTTGATCGACTGCCAGCCCTGGGCGTAAGCCTCTTCGGCGGCGGCGATCAGATTTTCGTTCGCGACATCCTTGTTGATCACGGCGCGGAGGCGATCTGTCCCCGCTTCGGGAGCAATGGTGAAACCGCTTTTGCGCACGGTTTTGAATTTTTCCGGAATCCCGGAGAGGGCATGGTCGACCCGCAGGCTCGGCAGGCTGAGACTTACCTTCAAAGGCGCGAAGTAGCGGTCGAGTTTTTCCACCAGCTCATCAAAGTGTGAATAGTTGCTGGTGCTGAGCGAAAGAAGGCCTATCTCGTCGTAGCCGGTATTGCGGTAACAATCCTTCGCCGCCTTCACTATCTTCTCGACCGAATGCTCCCGCACGGGGCGCACGATAAACCCGGCCTGACAGAAGCGGCACCCGTTGGGACAACCGCGCATAACCTCAATCACCACACGCTCGTGGACAGTCTGGAACACAGGGACGATCGGCTTGCGCGGGAGGGGGAGGCTCTCGAAGTCGTGGACGATTGCACGCCGGACCGGCTTCATGTTTTCATCGACAGGCTGGGGAACCTCGAAACCGTCCGCGTTCGTTTCCGTACGGTAAAAGGAAGGCACATAGGCCCCCTCCACCTCCGCTGCAATTTTGCGCAGGAGCGCCTCCCGGTCGGCGCACTTCCTGCCGCCAGCTTCTTCAATAAGCTCGAGGGCGCGCGGCAGAGCCTCCTCTCCCTCGCCGATGATGAAGAGGTCGATGAAATCGCTCAGCGGTTCGGGGTTGAAAACACCGTGCCCGCCCGCGATGACAATAGGCTGCCCCGCCCCCCTCTCCTCCCGCAGAAGCGGAACGCCGCCGAGGTCGAGGAGGGTCAGCATGTTCGTGGCGGTAAGTTCGTAGGAGACAGAAAAGCCGAGGACGTCGCAATCGCTCAGCGGCGTCCGGCTCTCGAGGGTAAACCATTTCAGCCCCGACGCGCGGAGCTCCTTCTCCATGTCTGGCAGGGGCGTGTAAACCCGCTCCCCCGCCCAGCCGGATCGGCGGTTGATAATATCATAGAGGATGCGCAACCCGTGGTGGCTCATGCCAACGGAGTAGGTATCGGGGAAAGAGAGGGCCACGCGGAGGCGCACCTCGGCTTCCGGCTTGATGATAATATTCGGCTCGCAGCCCACGTATTGCCCTGGCCCCTGAACCTTCATCAATATCTTCTCGAACTCTGCCGGCAGGGCCGGGATCTGGCTTGCTGGTTCCGTCACGTTTCACCTTTATGCGCTGGGTTTTTAAAAGCGTAATCTCAGAAAGGAAGCATATATGA
>JAFGWW010000234.1 GCA_016936955.1 Planctomycetota bacterium
CGGCGCGTGCATCATGACATGGCCGGTAATGGTTGTTGTCATTCAGTCCGCGCTCTGGCTGCTTTCGCAGTGGCTGCTTTTCAGGGTGGCGCGCATGCGACTCGGCGGCCTTGTCCTTCCTTTCGTGGTTTCGTTTCTTTCTATTACAACCCTCGGCGCCCTCGTCATGGTCTTTCTTAGCCTGAGCGAGATGCTCTTCCTCGCCTTGCTCATGATCGCCGTGTTTTATCTCGACCGGCATGATTCATGCGGCACTCCATCGTCGGCTTGGGCGGCGATATTCTTCATGGCTCTCGGGGCGGTAGTGCGCCCGGCGGGGTTTTATCCTTTCCTGCTGGTGGCGCTTTATTTTTTGATCCTCTGGATAAAACAGCCTGCGAGGCTTGCCGTGCTGGTCGCCTGTTCCGTGCCGGTGCTGGCGCAGGTTGGATTCATGATTCAGAAGTTTCACTCCCCCTCGGTTTCCCTTATCAGCTATGTGACTCTGGATAACTATCTTCTCTCCCGTTACGACGCGGAGAATAAGGGGATTGGTTTCCGTGAGGCGCGTGTGGTGCGGAGGGGAGGGGAGTTCGCCGCTTTCCAGGATGAGGCAAACCCTGCGACAGCATCCGCTTTCACCAAACGGGCACGCGCAGATTTTTTCGACGCGCTGGAGGAGCATCCCTCGCTGCTTGCCGGGGTTTATTACCGCAACATGGTTTATAATGCAATGATGGGTTCGCCTTTTGTAAACATCGGTGAGGAGCGGCCATCTGCTTATGCTTTCAGCGAGTGGCAGAACCGGATCAGGAGTTTCGGCGGCATTGTTCTGGCTTTTCTGGCTCTGGTGGCTGTCGCTGTTGCGGGTGCGCGTCAGGGGTTTGTCGAAGTCTTGCTCAAACGGCGTTTTGATGTTCTCCTTGCCCTCTTTATTATTTATTTCCTCGCCATCTCCGGCATAACTCTTCTTCAGGGCGACAGGGTAACCCTGCCTGTGTGCCAGCTTTTCCCGCTTATGTTGGGAACCTGGGTAAGGAAACTCGCGCCTGCCAGAGTCCACAAAGATAATTCCTGAAAATCCAGATTCATTCCGCTTTACCCTGTGATATAATTCCCCAATCTTTCGCGGCGCCGGTCAGGAAAACCGTCGGGGCGGAGGAGGCGAGGGCAGGCCTGTTGCAAGGCGGGCTGCCGATCAGGAATTGTCTTATGAACCCGGTATTTGTAACAATTACGCTGCTCGTATGCAGCAATGTTTTCATGACCTTTGCGTGGTATGCCCATCTCAAGGAGCTTAACAACAGCGCGTGGATTGTGGCTGCTCTGGTGAGTTGGGGCGTGGCGCTGATCGAATATATGTTTCAGGTTCCCGCCAACCGCATCGGCTACACTGTCCTCAGCGTGGGGCAGCTCAAAATTATTCAGGAGGTAATAACCCTGACCGTCTTCGTCCCCTTCTCCGTGATGTATCTGAAAGAGCCGCTCAAGCTCGATTATCTCTGGGCCGGGCTTTGTCTTATGGGGGCGGTTTATTTCATGTTCCGCAGCAAGTTCGCCTGAAAACCCTCCCGTCCCCCTGACGGCCGGGAACGTGTTGCGCATAAAGGGTCGGAATAGTTGTTTGATCCCGCCAGTCTTGTGATATACTGACATTCCCTTCGCCGGTCACTGCCAGACCGGTTTGTCCCCGCTGCTTGCACCGGCTTCCAGAAGGTCTTGAATCTCATGATTAATAATACGCCTGTCGTTACGGGCGTATCCACAAGTGAATTGTAATTGAAAGAGAACTATGAAAACCCCGAAAACCTTTGCCGACTTCGGCCTCTCCCCCAAACTTTTGCAGGCGATCAACCGGAAGGGCTTTGAAGAGCCGACGGCGATTCAGGCGCTGACCATTCCCGTCATGCTCAAGGACGACAGGAATATCATCGCCCAGGCCCATACCGGAACCGGCAAGACCGCCGCCTTCGGCCTGCCCCTGCTTGAGATGGTGGATCCTGCTTCAAAAGCGGTGCAGGCGCTGATCCTTGCGCCCACGCGCGAGCTCGCGATTCAGGTCTCCGAAGAGATCAACTCCCTCAAGGGCGACTACAATATTAAAGTCGTGCCGATTTATGGCGGCCAGTCGATCGACCAGCAGCTCCGCCGGCTCAAGAAAGGCGCGCACATCGTGGTCGGCACTCCCGGCAGAATTATCGACCACCTCAACCGCAAGACCCTGAAGCTTGCACATATCGAGCACCTTGTGCTCGACGAGGCGGACGAGATGCTCAACATGGGCTTTATCGAGGATATGGAAGAGATCTTGAAGCATACCAATCCCGAAAAGCGGACCCTGCTTTTCTCCGCCACCATGCCCCGAAAGATCAAGGATCTCGCCCGTAAATATATGGACGGCTACGAGCTTCTCACCGCGAAGAAAGAGGAGGTTACGGCCAACCTTACCCAGCAGATCTATTTCGAGGTCAAGGTCTCCGAGAAGTTCGACACCCTCTGCCGCATAATCGATATTGAAGAAGATTTTTACGGCATGGTCTTCTGCCGCACCAAGCTGGACGTCGACTCTATCGTTGCCCTTCTTAACGGCCGGGGATATGATGCGGGCGCGATTCACGGTGACATTACCCAGGCCCAGCGCGAACGGATTCTCGGGCACTTCCGTAAAAAGCAGATCAATATCCTTGTCGCTACCGACGTGGCCGCCCGCGGCATCGACGTGAGCAATATCTCCCATGTTATCAACTACTCCCTGCCCCAGGACCCGGAATCCTACGTCCACCGTATCGGGCGCACGGGTAGGGCGGGCAAGGAAGGCACGGCCATTACTTTCATCACCCCCAGCGAGCACAAGCGGCTGATGTTTATCCAGCGCATTGCCAAGGCCGAGATCAGAAAATCCCGCGTGCCCCAGCTGAAAGATATCGCCAAGGCCAAGCGCACCCGGATCTACAACGACCTGTCCGCTATCCTGAGCGGGGATATCGACGAGAAATATACCGCTTGGGCCCAACGCCTCCTCACCGATAACAACCCGGAACGAGTGCTCGGCGCTACGCTTTTCTACTGTTTCGCGGAAGAACTCAACCCTGGCGGCCAGGAAAATACCCCCGACCACCCCATCCGTTCTACCCGGGAAGCGAAACGCAGATAGTACCGGCTCGGTCAACAGACGCGGAGCTGCGCAATGGAATATGTCAAAGCAGGCATGACCATCGGGTTGTGCCTGCTTTTTTATGCCGAGAACCTGTTGCCGTTGGTGCGTCAGGGCTGTTGGCTGGTGATGTGCAGGTGGATTTGTCAAGTTATGCGCAAAATTAACTTGTTTGATAACAATGCTTTGTGATTTATAGCCGGCCTTTTCCATAAACTTTTACAATAGCGAGGGGCAGGAAAAATTTGACAAACTGTACCAATTGGTATATTTTACCTTTGTAAATCTAATACATGCCATTTCATTGTTAGAGGAGATTTCCATGCGTTTGAGCGGCCTTTTCATTCTGTCTTCCTTTATTTTCACGATGGTTCTTGGCGGCAGCTGTTTTGCGGAGGAGATCTGCAAAAAGGCGGTTACCAAGGTCAAGACCGACAAGCCTATGGTCGCCCTGACTTTTGATGACGGCCCCTGCGGCCAGACCCAGGCCCTTCTCGATCTTTTCAAGAAGGAGGGGGTCAAGGCCACCTTTTTCGTAAAGGGGAAGAATGCAGCGGGCTGGGCTGAGATGTCAAAGAAGATTGTCGACGCAGGGCACGAACTCGGCAACCATAGCTACACCCACGCCAACCTTACCAAACTTGACGAAGAAGGCGTGCGCAAGGAGATCGAGCAGACCCAGAAGGAGATCAAGGAGAAGGTCGGCGTAGAGCTCAAGGTTTTCCGCGCTCCTTTCCTTGCTTTTAACGACACGGTTTGGAAGGTGCTGGCGGAGAACAAGCTTCCCGCAATCAACTGTTCTGCCGATACCCGGGATTGGGATAAGGCCACCACGGTCGAGCAGATTGTGGAGCGCGCCACGTCCAAGACCGAGGGCGGCACGGTTATTCTCATGCATGGATGGTCGAAGAACACGCTTCAGGCCCTGCCGGAAATAATCAAGAAACTCAAGGAGAAGGGGCTGCAGTTCGTAACCGTCTCCGAACTCCTCGCCTCGGGCAAGGAAGAGGAAAAGAAATAGCCGCTCTTTTTATTGTGAGGTAGGGTAAAGGTAGAGGGTGGGTTCGGAGATGCAGTCGATGCGGACGATGCGCAAAGGTTTTACACTGGTGGAGTTGCTGGTCGTGATCGGCATCATCTCCATCCTTGCCGCGTTGCTTCTTCCTGCCCTGCAATCTGCCATGACCTCGGCGCGAGAGCTCTCCTGCCGCAACAACCAGCGCCAACTCGCAATTGCCGCGATCGATTATGTCTCCGGTTACGACGGTTTTTTCCCGTCCACGAGCGGTGGCAGCAAGAGTGTATCCGAAGGGGTGTACAAACTGCTCTTTCCTTACGCTTCGGGCAAGGATTATACCTCGGCCATGAATACGAGTTTTCAGGCCCTTGCGCCCTGGTCCGACCCCAGATTGGAGAGCCTTTACACCTGTCCGGCCGACCCGTACCCGTGGGCTTACCGCAACTGGATGGGCTCGAAAGATTCTTATTACGATCAGCCGAAGTTTTCCGACCCTCGCATTGCTCGGAGCTTTTCCTTCAACGCCAGCCTTGCTACTTATCGCAACACCAGCGCCTCCCCAGTGTGCTGGAGCAACTACACTACCAGCGTTCCTCTGGGTGCGCCCATCAAGATTGGTAAGATTTCGCGCCCTTCCAAAGCCTGCCTAGTGCTTGACTGGTGGGCCAAATACACCGGCAATAACACCATGACATCGAAAAGCATCGTCTATTACAAAGCATCATACAATATCAGTCTCAATATTTTCGGCGTCCATCCCCACGGAGGTTTCGGAGGAGTGAATGTCGGTTTTGTAGACGGCCATGTGGGCTGGCTCTCGGGATGTATCGACGGTTTGAAACCTTCTCCCGAACTCCGCTCGGCGGCGTCCAACGCGGTCGGCATTCCGTGGTGATTGTGGGGGTTGCTTAAGTCTGCCGCGGTTTTCGTGTTCTGAGTTTTTAAAAATTAAAAGGTTTATCGTTTGGCGAAACGCGTTCTCAAACACATCAGAATCAGAGAGAAGCTTATGGAGGAGGCCGACCGTATCGGGACTGACCTCCTTCCCTCTGAACGCGACATTGCCGCGAGTTTCGGGGTGAGCCGCATGACGGCGCGCAAGGCTCTCGATTCACTCGCCGACGACAAACTCGTCCGTCGGGAGGTCGGCAAGGGAACCTTCCTTATCCGCGAACCGCGCAAGACACGCGTGAGCGTTGTGATTTTGCGCGGGCCGCGTGAGCACCCGGCAATGATAACCCGCCTCGCCGAGGAATACATGCGCCGCAATCCTGAAGTCGAGGTCTGCCTCGCAGAATGTTACGGCAAAAACTGGTATTCCGAAGCGCTAGAGAGCCGGGGGGCGAAGGTTCTGATCCATTCGCGTTTCGGATACCTTGCCGATATGGGCGCCCTTCTTCCCATCGACGGGCTTGACGGTTTTAGCGATGTGAGGGCCGGGGTGAACAGGATGTACCTGGAGGAGCATCTTGGCCTCGACGGCAAGCGGCATGTCTTTTCCCTCCCCCTTTATTACAGCCCCACCATACTTGGCTACAACCGCAGGTATGCCAAAGAGCTGGGGCTGAATTACGAGTCGGGCCCGGAGAGTTGGGATGAATTGCTGGAGTGGGCGAAGGTGGGTGCGCGGTTTGATGCGGCGAGTGAGTATTCCGTTACCGAGTTCTCCCGTAGCGGGCGCATGCCGAATTCATTTTATCTCACCCTGACCGGGGGCAACCATTACCTCCGGAAAAATGGCGACGCGGTTGAGTTTGATTTCTCCGGCGGCGAGGAGTGGTTCCGCCTTTTCTCGCGCATAAGTGAGATCGGAGGGCTAAGCGATTACGGTACGGGCAAGGTTTCCGCCCTTGTGCAGGGCAAGTCGCTCTTCTCCTGCATGGTGGAACCGTGGATCTTCCGGCAGGCTGAAGGTTTCGGACTGCGTGACGATATGGCGGTCTGTCCTGTTCCCCCGCGTGAACGCGGCCAGCCTTCCTTTGCGCAGATAAATATGTGGGGCTGCGCCATGGTGCGCGACGAAAACGCCACCGACGATGAGCATGAAGAAGCGTGGAAGTTCATGCGCTTCATGACCGGTGATGTTGAGGCACAGAAAATCGTCTGCGCCGCCCTGCCTGGCTTTTCGGTAATGGACGAGCTTTACCTTGATCAGCAGAAGAGGCCGGAATGGTATCCCTTTGTAGTCGCCGTGGCGATGGGCAGGGTGCTTGGGGATTTTCCGATTCAGCACACGATCAATGCGGTAATGATCAAATATTTCCAGGCCGTTCTCTTCGACGGGATGGATCACGCGGAGGCGGCGCAGGAGACGAGCAAAATCTGCTCCACCCTTGCTGAGATCGGAAGCGACATTCACGCTCTCTCCGGAATGCAGGAATCAAAGGTCACTTGATGGCCGAAGTTTGCGGGTATTGATTGGAGTACGGGATGAACAGACGGGAAAAATATTCTTCCGCAATGCACGGCGCCATGGCATTCACGCTTGTCGAGCTGCTTGTTGTTATCGCGATTATCTCCATTCTCGCCGGGCTTCTTCTGCCTGCCTTGCAGCAGGCGCTGGATTCAAGCCGGGCGGTTGCATGTTCCAGCCAGCTGCGGCAGATCGGCGTCTCCATCATCATGTACTCGGAAGATTACGAAGGCACCTTTCCCCTGAACGACTATATTGCGACGAAAAGACTCAACCCTTACCTTGGGCTCTCCGAAAAAGATCTGAGCGTGCACACCTGCCCCTCAAGCGATTTCGAGAAGTACGGCTACGGCGGTTACAACTGGGCGCAGGGGAGCTATTCTT
This sequence comes from Planctomycetota bacterium, assembly GCA_016936955.1. Lineage (GTDB taxonomy): Bacteria > Planctomycetota > SZUA-567 > SZUA-567 > SZUA-567 > JAFGWW01. The sequence continues at coordinate 6,949 of JAFGWW010000234.1, forward strand.
ATAACAGAATAGCTGGTTCCTGGTAATACACTAATAACGTGTCCTATGAAGTTTCCTTTATGCTGAAATCCATCCGCCAGCCTTCCAAGAAAAGCATCCACATCGACGGTGGCGGGGCGGGTTATTATAATTACACCGCCATCAAGAGTTCTGTCTACCCGCAGGTCGGGTACAACGATCCAGGCATGTGGTGGACAGACATGATCCGCGCATGGCACAACGGCCAGACCAACTGTGTTTTCCTCGACAACCACGCCGCACCGGTAGTTATGGAACCGAATAATGATTTTGCCAAGGCAATCGCCAAGCTGCCTTATTGACCCTTATCCCGCCAATGTTTTCACGAAAGGAACCACTATGCCCCGATGCCTGAAATTTTCTCCACTTGGCCTGATTTTTGCCTTTATTTTGACCATTTTTCTTGCGAGTCAAATCCACGCGGGCGATGTTGAGGGGAAGGAACTTTTCCCCGACGGCAGCTTCGAATCGGGCAAGATACCCGATGGGTGGAGAATCGCAAAAGGAGTTTCAATTGCCAAGGACGGCGGGATGAATTGTCTGCGGATGGAGGGTGGCAATTCTAC
>JAFGWW010000235.1 GCA_016936955.1 Planctomycetota bacterium
AGTGGTCGGATGAGTACCACGGCGCGGCGATGGTAAAGGATGAGTCGCGGGTGTCCTCTTTTGTCTGGCGCGGCGGCGAGGGGCCGAACGGGCTTGTCCTGCCGGTGCAGGAAAGTTCAATGGCCGAATGGAGGCAGAACCTTACCGGGCAGGTAACGGGTATCGGGCGCGTTCATAACACAGAGACGATAAACAAGAATGTGCGCGTATTTGATGGCGGATTCGTAACGGAAGGGTCTTTCCGCGTCTCCTCGACCGAGCAGGTGATTGAAGGGAATCCGAACACAAAGCTTGCCATCCAGCACCTCATCTTCGCCACTTTGCCGGACGGGCGCACTACTGTTGTACTGCAACGGGCGGTTACGGAGACGCGTACTTTGGTAAGCGGAGTGCGCGGTCTGGGACTGCAGATCCCGAACGATATTTTCAATTCATCCCGGCGCACTTACGAATCGGCGACGGGGCGCGTCTCCCTTTGCTTTGATGAAGGGAAAGAGAAGTTGCACGAGTGCGAGAGCGGCTGGCTTAATATCGATAATGTAATGGGCGTGGTCAGCGCTTACGGGCCGAAGAGTTTTACCCTCTACTCCCCGGCTCAGCGGCAGGTGGGGCTGAAAAAGAAAAAGGGAATAGAGACTGCGGTAGGCGGCATGCTCCACGCGGACGAAATCTGCCTCGGTTTTGAAAATGAAAACAGAAGAGCCGAGGCTGGAAGCGTTCTGATCGAGATGGGGGCGGTGCTGCGCGTTGGAGAGTCCGCAGGCGATACCGAAAGTTTTGAGAAAAGCAATCGCCTCATCGCAAAGAAGCATGAAAACGGATTGTGCGAGATATCCCTTACCGCAGATGACGGGCGGGTATTCCACGTGATTGCCAACATGGGCGACGAGATGCGCGAATGGACCAACGCTACCGGCGGCGACCTGACAAGGCTGGATTTTAGCGCGCATCTTGCTTCGGGCGATGCGATCAAGCTTGCGCCCATCAGCGCGATTGTCTGTTTGTCAGAATGAATATATGGTGGCGCGAGACGGCGTAATTGATTGGATTCACAGGGCTCGGGTGTTTATCCCGGGCCTTTTTTCGTGGGCATGAAAAATGCCTGAACCGTGTTTTATTGGCCAGTGTGGTGTTGGCGTAAAATGTAAAAAAGGATACTATTCCATTTACCGTCAAATTTCTTTGCGGATTCTGTCATATCGGAACGGGAGGATTATTCATGAAGCTCAAAACGTGTGTACTATTGTTTCTGCTCTGCCTGTCTGCGCATATGGCCTGCGCCGACGTCAAGGTGGCGGCCATCTTCGGCAGCAATATGGTGCTCCAGCGCGACGCCGACATTCCCGTATGGGGGTGGGCGGAGCCGGGCGAGAACATATGCATCCAGCTTGGTTCGGGAGAAGAGCAGAAGACGGTTGCCGGCAAGGACGGATCGTGGAAGGTTGTGCTTCCCAAGCAGAACGGCAGCGAGCCGGTCAAGCTTGTGGTCAAGGGCAACAACGAGGTGGTTTTCACCGATATCCTGCTTGGTGAGGTCTGGCTCTGTTCGGGTCAGTCGAACATGGAGTTCACCGTAAACCGTTCGAATAATTTCGAGGAGGAGGCGAAGGCTGCCAACTACCCGACGATCCGCCATATCAAAATCCCCAAGCGTCCCGCCGCGCTGCCGGAGAAGGATGTAGCCGGTACGTGGGAGGTCTGCTCGCCCGAGACTGTGGGCAAGTTCACCGCCTGCGGATATTTCATGGCCCGCAAGCTTCAGCAGGAACTCAAGGTGCCAGTGGGCCTTATTAATTCGTCATGGGGCGGAACGCGTATCGAGCCCTGGACGCCGCCGGTCGGCTTCGAAGGGGTTCCCGCGCTCAAGGGAATTTATGACCGCGTGCTTCTCGCCGATCCCGGAACCAAGGAGCACAAGGAAAAGCTTGGGGCATATGCCGGTGAGGTGCGTGAATGGCTTGGCAAAACCGATGCGTTCCTGAAAGACGGCGCAGGTGAAGTCTCCCCCCTTTCCCCTTATCCGTCCGAGCTCTTGCCCATCACCACCGGCAAATCTCCCCATCAGCAGCCCACCGCCCTTTATAACGGCATGATCCACGGGTTTGTTCCCCTTCCTATCCGCGGCGCGATCTGGTATCAGGGCGAGTCCAACCACGGCGAAGGGATGATGTATAAGGAAAAGATGAAGGCTCTGGTCGGGGGATGGCGCAAGCTCTGGGGCAATGACTTCCCCTTTTATTTCGTCCAGATCGCCCCCTACTCCTACGGCAACGAACCTGCGACTGTCGTGCCGATTTTCTGGGAAGCGCAGGAAGCTGCGAGCGTCGAGATCCCGAACTGCGGGATGGTGGTCACCAACGACGTGGGCAATATCAAGGATATCCACCCGCGCAACAAGCAGGCGGTCGGCCTCCGCCTCGCCCTGCTTGCGCTCAAGAACACATACGGTATGAAGGATATCCTCGCGAGCGGGCCGAAGATGAAAGAGATGAAAGTCGAAGGCGACAAGATCCGCGTGGTCTTCGATAATGCCGAAGGCCTCACCACCCGCGACGGCAAGGCGCCGGACTGGTTCGAGATAATCGGCAAGGGCACGGGATATGTAAAAGCCGATGTGGTGATCGACGGCGACGCGGTTATCCTCTCATCGCCCGAGGTGAAGGAGGCGTGCGCCATGCGTTTTGCGTGGAGCAAACTCGCCGAGCCCAACCTGATAAACAAGGCGGGCATCCCCGCCGGGGCTTTCCGCGCGGGCGAGGTTCCGACCGTCGACAACCTTGTGCTCAACGTCGGCGAATCGAAAGACTATGCCCTCGCCTACGACCTCGATCTCACCGAGCTTGGACGCACCGTGAAATACAAGGTGGACAACAGCAAGAACCTCGGAGCTTTCGACCGCATCGCTTACATGCTGGAGCTTACCGACGCCGAGGGTAAGGAGCAGTACGTTTATGTCTCCATGGACGCCTTTACCGACGACGCACGGAAAATCGCCATACCCACCCTCGACAGCAAGGCGTTTTTCAACGTTCCGGTCAAGAATATGAATATCGTCTCCAACGTACGCAGCGTAAAGGGCGGAACCGGCATCAACGGTAATATCGAATTCTGGCCGAACAATTACGCCGCCACAAATTCGATGAAGATCGCCGGGGCTTCTGACACCACCTACGATTTCGGCGATGCTCCCAGCGAGCCGGATGACGGTTACGGCAGCATGCAGGTTCACAACACCGGCGCCAAGCAGACCGTCTTCGCGATCAA
>JAFGWW010000236.1 GCA_016936955.1 Planctomycetota bacterium
AAGGGAAACACACGCGTCAGGACCTATGAAGTTGATGGCAAGACCTACGTTGGTGTGGTATACAAAGGTTTGAGGGCAGCAGAAATTCCGGTGTCGATACCCTTTTCCGACGCGGCGGCCCGAGTGGTCGATCTCGTGACTGGCGCGGATGTTGCAGCAACCATCGCGGACGGGCGTATCAGCTTCACCGTAAATTCGAAGGCCATGGAGCTAGGCAGTTATGTTATTACGGCAGCAGAATAGGGAATCGGTTGCAGATCGGCGGGGATTCACCCTCGTGGAGCTTCTGGTGGTGATTTCGATCATCACAATCCTCGCCGCTCTGCTCATGCCGGCGCTGGGGTCGGCCCTTGAGTCATCAAAGCGTGCCGCTTGTGCCAATAATCAGAAGCAGCTTGCGACCTGCATGACATTATATGCTGACGGCAATAACGGCTGGATGCTTGGTGGTTATGAGTTCGACAATACTGAGCTGATGAACTTAGGCACAGGCATATCACGCGTGCACCATCATGGCAGCCTCATTCTCGAGGGTATAGTCGAGGTGCCGCCGGTGTTTATGTATTGTCCTTCTTCCGGTCGATTTTTCCCGAAGACCCGTTGGGGAAAGGGGTGGAACGGCGGTTATGGCGATGTCTATACTGATTACCATACTTTGAGCCGGTTGTGCTCATGGAACTGCCGAGATACACTGGCTAGCAAGTGGGTTCCACGGAAGCGAGCCGACCAGTTCAAGGCAAGCCAGGGGATAAGCTGTGACCTTATCCGTAAGGAAACGGACAGCACGCCGTCGCCCCACTTCTATAACAATCAGGATTATTATAATTACGCCCGCATCGACTGCGCGGTCGTTCCGTATCTAGATCCGGGACGGGAGATTGCAAGCCTTGACTATCTCTGGTCGTCTGAGAGGGTTATGGAAAATTATTTCAAATGATGGGTGATCTTGACAGGACTGGACCCTTTTCTTCTTAATTTGCAGCCTATCTTACCACAGACACTAAGCTTTTCCTACAGTGTTCTCTTGCCGGCCTTTTAATGCTCTCTCGCAGTCTCCAGGGCTGTTTTTGTGGAGGAGAAGGCAACGCCGATAAGTGCTCCAGCGACATTACGAAACTTCCATATCATCTAATGTTCAGCTATGTCGGCTTTGCCGGTAATCGGGCTTTCGTCCGGACGGATGGCAGTGGTGCCTTTTGGATGGAACTCAAAAAAGAATAAACGCTGAAACTCTGTTCCTGATAAGGAGAGGATATAATGTATCGTAAAATGGCAATGACGTGCATGCTGGTCATTTTGGTCTCGGCAAGTTGGGCTGGTGACCAGAATCCTGCGGATCAGCTGCTGACAAATGGGAATATGGAGGCCGGTACAGAATCGCCCCAAGGCTGGAGCCTGACCGGATCTACGCCAAAAGAAGTAAAACTGTTGCGGGACGAAGCTGACAAGCATGGTGGAAAGGCTTCGCTTCGGATAGATATTCCTAAATCCGTCGGAGGGAAGGGTATTACCCTCCAGCAAGAGGTTAAGGGGGATATCGGTAAAACACTCCACCTATCAGGATACTGAAAATTCAGCAAGAATATAAAAGAGGCACGCGTGACAATTCAGTGCTTTGATGCCAACTGGAAACAGGTTGGCTGGCTGAACCTCACTTTCACCTCATCCCCGGTAGAGGCTTGGACGAAATTCGAAAAAAAGGTAGAATTGCCCAATGGTACGGTTCATCCGATGTTGGGCGTGTATGTAAAAGTAAGCGACGCCTGCGAGGTAAGGCTGGATGACCTACTGTTGACGGATAGCGAGAAAAACATCTCTGCGATGGACGCGACTCACACGAAAAGGCTAAATGAAAAACGCGAACAGAACAAATATCACACAGAAAATGATTGCGGAGCGGGTGGGGCTGGATCGCCGAACCGTATCGCAGGCCCTTTCCGGCCGTCCCGGATTGGCGCCTACGACCAGACAGAAAATTCTGGACGCTGCTCAGCAAATGGGGTACCGGCCAAACTTTACGGCACGCGCAATTCGAACTGGCCAACAGCAGAGAATCGGATTATTAAGCAGCACCGAGGATCAATTCAGCCATTTACCGCCGGAGCGACTTCAGGGCATGCAACAAACAGCCTTCAAGCATGGCTTCGGCTTCAGCCTACTGAGCTTGCCTGACCAACAGATAAATGATTTTAAAACGTTGTCTGAGGCAATCGGGGATTTTGGTGTAGGTGGTGTTCTGCTGAATTACGGAAACGGAACAACTAATAATGTTGTGCAAATGTTGAGTCGCTTTCACCTGCCCATCGTCGCAGTCACTAATTTCCTTCCGTATGATTGTGTGTATCCCGATGACTATGGGATAGCATATGAGGCTGTTTCCGAATTGATAAAGGCGCACTAAGCACCAGTTGTTTATGTCTCTTACGGCGCCCGGCGAACCGACAGGGGAGCAAGTGATTTATTGCCACTTCACTTCAGCGAGCCGGAGCGCCTGCGTGGTGCCCATGCCGATGGACAAGTAAAAAGTGGCATAGTAATGTTATGCGAGACCAATGATATTACCTCGGAGTTTCTTTGTGGATTACCCCAGTTTCCGGGACAGCACCCTGCATTTATTTGCTACAATGATCTTTGTATGTGGCGGGTATATAATACCATGCTGACATCGGGCTATTCCCTGCCGGAAGATGCATTCCTTTCCCACTTTTCCTTTACTGCTCTCTGGGATGATATTCTGGATAATCAAATAAGGTCTTTCCTGCTTCCGGAATATCTGGTCGGCATGACATCAGTTAATCTGCTGGTCACTCGCATCCGAACCGGGAACCGCCAACGTTCCATCGCGGTAAGCCCCCCTTCCTCCATGTATAAGTTTGCGCTGGGTAACGAGTCGTATTTCACGTTCCCGTGGGAAACGATGCAAGACGAGCTTTCTTCAGTGTCAATAACTACGTAGAGATTCTCGCAATGGAATCCATGAAAAGGTCAGCATTATGTCATTTTGTCGGTCGTATTCTGCTTCGAGGAAACGACTTGACCTGACAATCTTTCATGGCTTTATGCTTCGTGATTAATAATAAATTCGCTCTCCAAAAATCTGCCGAAGCTTTCCTGCCGTATCTTCAGCCAGTGCCATGTCCGGTAAAACAAGATCAGGCAATCTGGAGAAGGGGATCATCTCGGCAGTTATGGGGCCTTTATAGCTGATATTTTGGAGTGCCGTGAGGAGTGCTCCCCAATCCATATCGCCATCCAGCAAATCATCCCCGAAGCCATGCAAGCCTCCGCCGGCGTCACAACGTTTGAAATTCTTTACATGAACAGCTTTGATGCGTTCCCCGAGAATTGCCACCCAGTCTTCCGGACGACCGTTCACAAGAACATTGCCTGCATCAAAATACACGCCTATTCTCGAAGAGTTGAACTGGTCAACAAAGCTCCTCATGGCGTAAGGATCTGAAAGGAACCAGTTCCAGACATTCTCAAGAGCGATATTCACTCCAAGCTCTTCGGCAAGGGGAAGCACTTCTTTTAAGGAGGAAGTAGCGTATTCCCACGCCGCCTGATATGGGACTTGCTCGAAGGATTCATCCCACGGGATGTTTACAATTCCCGGCAAGACCAGAATTGATTCGGCTCCGACATAATGGGCTGCGCGCAAATACTCTTTCGTGTAATCGATGCTTTCTTGCCTAGTTGCAGCGTCTTTGCTGGATAGCGAGCAGCCCCAGTAATATCCTGAACAGAGAGTTGCCAGACGCACACCGCATTTGTCAGCGTATGTCTTTATCTCCCTGCAGCGTGATTCATTAATTCCCGGCCCGAAGTGGGGGCCACCGAAGGCGAGTTCAACGCCGTCGTAACCCAGCGAGGCGGCATCATCAATGGCGCGCTCGGGTTCTTTATCACCATCAAAGCCACCAATGGTGTTGTAGTTAATCTGCAATGTGAATTTCATAATCCACTCCTCATGCTTATGGTTAGAGATCCGCGATTGTAACTTTCTCGCCAGTTCGGGCAGAACGCTCTTCAAGTTCTATTAGCCTAACGCTTCTGCAGGCATCCTCAGGGGTTATCAGTTCTGACGGCTTGTTCTCGCGCACACAATCTGTGAACTCGCAAAGCTCGTTAAAATACCCGTCATTGTCCGGAATTTCGATATCCGTACACTCTCCATCAAGAGAATGGAGACAGAAAGAGCCGTCAGGATGCAGCGCGATGGTTGCTTTATCAAACACAGCGGTAAAGGTCATGCTGAATGGGTAAGAGGGAGCGTATTCCCATGCGCCTTCCGCAGTAACCAAGGCTCCGTCATATTCGTAAACCGTGTGTATGTGGTCTAGTCTGTCTTTATTAAAACCTGCGCCAGAGGAAGAGATGGATTTTGGAATACCAAAGCAATGAAGGATGAAATCTGCGTCGTGAATATGGAGATCGAGAGCGCAAAGCCCACTTTTTTTCTGATCCTGCAACCAGTTATTCCAGCTCCATGTAGGCAAGGGAGAATGACGGCGGAAAACTGCCGATATCAAGTTACCGTATTCTTTGTTCTTAACCGCATTGGCGAGCCAAAAATAAGCAGGCCAAAACCGAATGCAATGTGCTGTAAATAGCATGCGCTCGTGTTTTTCTGCAGCCGTTACAATTCTTTTTGCTGTTTCTGCATCACGGGCAAGAGGCTTTTCACATATCACATGTTTGCCAGCCGACAAAGCAAGAATGGCGTATTCCTCATGCAGGTAAGTAGGAAGGGTTATGTCTATGATGTCCAGCGATGGATCGGAAAACATCTCCGCTGCATGTTTATATAATGAAATTCCCGAAAGGTCGACAGCGCTACCTTTACCGCCGATGTTACCGGCTATGCCCGACCAGTCGCCGCTTAATTTTATAGGGTCAATGTCGCAGATGGCGGCCACATTCACCCCTTTGATTTTCTGGTAAGTTTCGTAATGACACTTGCCCATGAATCCCAAACCAAGTATTCCAACATTCACGATTTTCATCTCTGTTCCTTGTCTTAACGGATGCTATTAAATATTGCAGGCAGGGATATCTTGGGGCTGACCGCCATTTCGCAATGATTCGGTTGCACAATAACCTGTGGCTACCGCCATTCTGGCCGCATAAGCCGTGGCAACCGTTTCGTGCCCATCTCTGGCATAGCTGATAAAGTCTTTTACTATTTCTTCGTCTGCCCCTCCATGTCCGGAATTATTAATAGACCCGCCCCGGAAAACTTTATCCCCGATACAGTCGAAGCCGCGCCTTCTGTTCCAGAGCATGATGGGTGACTCCGGGCCGTCGCCGATATTCTCGATTCTTCCTTTTGTGCCTATAACCGTATAGTTACGGCAGGAGTCTGGTGTAAAGTGGCATTGCAGATAGGCCCCTATTATTCCCTTCTCCATCTGCATGATCATGCTGCTCTGATCCTCCACATCCATACGTGGATTAAAGCCGCTGCATTTTTCCGGTGGCCAATGCGATTCATTAAAGGTAGCGTCCGGCTTTTCGCCATCCTTGAGGGTAGGCAGTTTATCATAAACCGACAGTGCGCCAAAGGCCGACACTCGTGTGGAATAGGAACCGCATAGATAGTGAATCACATCAATATCATGGGCGCCTTTTTGCAGCAATAAGCCGGTGGTGTATTTACGCTCCGCATGCCAGTCACGGAAATATGCATCACCCCCGTAGTTTATAAAATGCCGGCACCAGACACTTTTCACCTCTCCAATCTCGTCATTATCAATAAGCTTTTTCATTTTTCTGATAATGCTCATGTAGCGCATGTTATGGCCGACGAAAAGGCGCACCCCATTCTCCTTGGCTTTGCGCATGACGCGATCACAACCATCAATGGTAATTGTCATCGGCTTTTCCAAGTAAATCGCCTTTACCCTATCCATGGCGGCAAGGGCATGTTCCTCGTGCAGGAAGTCCGGCGAGCACACAAAAAGAGCGTCAAGCTCCTGCTCCAAAAGTTCACGATAATCATCTGTTGCAAAAACATCATTGCCATAATCGCTTTTGAGTGAATCTAACTCTTCCGGTGCAATATCGCATATTGCGGTTACTCGAGACCCTTCGCCAGGTTTATGTGCGTGTCTCGCAATCCTGCCGCGCCCACCAGCCCCGATAACGCCAATTTTCAAGTCTGTCATGATTGATCTTCCTCCAAATTTTGATAGCACACATTCAACTCACTTGGTACAATACATTCAAAACCAATGCTTTTGAATATGTTATACAGGATAATATATGAGTAATATAAGCATCAAGAGCCTTGCCCCCTTTACGCTACTGATGGCTGAAACCGTGCAGGCATCACCTGGCCAACGCTTCAAACGCAGGATTTATGAGTGCTTTACTGCCGAACTGGTATTGGAGGGATGTGGTTGGCTGGCTATCGACAGGAAGGAATACTATGTTGAAGCTGGCGACATGTATATTTTACCGCCAGGGAGAGACCACGAGTATTACGCCGATTCTGAGCATCCATGGAAAAAGATTTTTTTCAATGCCAATGGCCCAATAATAAATATGCTGCTCGAATGCTACCACCTTGAGTCTTATCACTTTCCGGAATGGGGACGGCCTGAAATATTTTCCCGGATGTTAAACTTATATAGCCAGCTAAATGACGAAGCACACACAGAAGCTGCGCTTCTTTTTCATAAACTTATAGCTATAGCATATGGGACACAACCTAGAGGGAGCTATTGCCGCCCGGTGTCCCTTGCGCTAAGCTTTATACAAAACAACCTGCATAACCGCATTCGACTGGAAGATATCGCAAAAGCCAGCTTCATATCCCCTTCACAACTTAACCGGCTTTTCAAAAAGGAAACCGGGGTAACCCCATATAGTTTTCTCTACCAGAAGCGTATAGAATTGTCTAAACACCTCTTGCTAAATACAGATTGCATGATATCAGACATTGCTAATAGCCTGCAATTTGCCGATCAGTTCTATTTTTCAACCGCATTCAAGAAAGCTGTAGGATGCTCACCAAGTGAGTACCAGAAAGACAGACATAGACGAGTATAACTAACAACCAGTATCTGACCTGCCCACCTAAAGCAAGTTCGGCATGATCTATGCTTTTGGGGTAGGTCATCCACTATTTGCACTTGAATAGATGCAGGGCAAAGTGTTATGTCAGCTCATGGCAAATATGTGCGAGTACTGCTTTAATCAACTTCATCAATAACCGGCTCTAGCTCCAGATTTAGTCTTAGCTCCTCAATGGAGATATCTCGCAGTCCGAGATCTTCCCTGACTGCCATAGCGGCTGCAAGCCCCACAGCCTCCCCCATGGGCATGGTGACGATCATTACCCGCGCTGACCCTAACGCATGATGATCGGCAGATAGGCACCTTCCTGCGACCAGAATTCCCTCTAATCCTTCTGGTAGAAAGCATCTGTATGGTATTTGATAATATGTGCCCTTATTTAGGAATTCATGTTTGAACGGCTTGCCGTTAATATCGTGAACATCTATGGAGTTATGCGCATTAACGACCCCATCCGCAAAGTGCTTGGCTTGCAACACATCATCTCGTGTTAATATATAGTCCCCAATTATACGGCGCGTCTCACGCACCCCAATTTGCATGGCCGTACGATCAAGAAAGCAGGCTTCAAAACCTGGAGCATTTTGCTTTAGAAAATCAATTAACTGATTTACCTGGCTACGTGTTTCACATTCACCTCGACTCAAAGATCTCGCATCAGCTCCATTACATCCAATAAAATTAGTGCCATTAACAAAATAATAGGCGCGTTGCGGATCATCTGGCGCACCGCGCTTTTTGACACGCCCCCATGAAAACAATTGGTCTGACTGGATTGATAGTTTCCCGGCTTTGCGTGCAGCAGTGATTGCCGGAATCAGTTTATGATGATGATATTGAACCCGAGT
>JAFGWW010000237.1 GCA_016936955.1 Planctomycetota bacterium
CTTTTCTCCTCTGCTTCTTTCTTACGCTGGATAATCGGCTCGGCATCGGTCTGCTCGAGAACGAAATCGTCGAGATCGTAAATGCCGCTGGTCACGTTGAAGAGGCATGGCATGAACTCAAGCTTGGCCGTGCTTTCGGGAACAAGAAAGTCGCTCTTCACCTCGACCCAACCCTCGGTATCCTTACCGGCGCTGGGCGCGCCGGGGGAGCCGATCTTCTTGCCCGCAGCGTCCTTGAAATTCATCATGATGCGGGCGTCGAACCAACCCTTCTTGCCTTTCTTGAAATCCTTGAGGCGGTAACGGAAACTCAAGGCAAGAGCCTTGGTCTCGGCCGGAATTGCAAATTCTTTATAAAGAAGATTCATCTTCCCCGGCTCGGTCGCCGCGATGCGCAGGAAATGGTTGCCCCCCTCCTCCTGCCAGGAGCAGGCGTCTTTCAGCGTACCCCATTCGTCAGGCGACGCATCGCCGTCGGCGTCAGCCTCGAAATTACCGTTAGGGATCAATGAATCAGCAGCTTCTGCCGTGCATGACACACAGAACAAACCCAACAGGAAAACACCAAACATACACAACAGGCTGTTATTCTTCATCTCTGGTTTCCTTAAACAAGTGAAATAAGCTTACCTACACGGGAAAAGAAAATGCCGCCTACATACCGCAATGAGCATACACTTCGCAAAAACACTGGAAATAAGGGAGAATACATTAAAAAATACCTCTTGTATATGTCTTATACATCACAAACGCATGTTTGTCAAACCCCCATAACGAATTTCGCAAAAGAAAAAGCCCTCCCGTTTTCACGGAAAGGCCCGGCATCTATGGCAAGCCAGACTACAGAAAAAACGCGAAAATACAGATGCTACCACCATCCGCCATGGAATTTGGTTTTCTCTGAAGAGGTCATTGAATGGAACTGCTCGTAAGAGACTTTCTCCACATGACCATCCCCGAAGGTAAAGTTAGCCCCGTCGTCCGGGTGGGAGGTGACTTTCTTTCTGTAGGTCCAGCTCCACGGGCTGTAATGCCCATTGAATCCACTCCAGGCGTTGAGATAAAGCAGGTAATCGTAATCGTATTTACCGTTGGCATTAACTGCTGCGCCGGTGTCGCCGAACCAGAATTTTCGGGTGGTGAGCAGTTTCTTTGTTGGCCGCGCGGGGCAACTTGTGCTATTGGCCCCGCCTAGAAAGAAATTCAATCCGTACGAATTGGTATAGCGGCTGTATGCCCACCAGTCGGCGGTATTGGGAGGGGCGCTTATTATGGCCTGGGGGCAATGCAGGATGGTACCGGATTTTTTCTTCTTCCACTCCGGGTTCTTCTGATACCACGAAGAGCCGGAGAGAGTCTTGTAGCCAGTCCACGCGCTCGCCCAGCTTCCGCCGTTGTGGGGCAGGACCCCATTCCATTCACCGATATAATCCCACCCCCACATCCCGATCTGCCTCTGGTTGTTTATGCAGGATGTGTTGCGGGCAATTCCGGCCACCCCCTGCAAGGCAGGCAGTAACAATCCGGCAAGGATTGTAAGAATGGCGATCACAACCAGCAATTCGACAAGAGTGAACGCGCCACTCGTATATGCTCTATTGCCCACACACTTCATGCTTGCCCTCCACCGCAATATCAATGGCAACAATCATAAATAGCAGAAAGGATCTCCGGCTTGCACATAATGCACGGGTATTCCGGAAACACGCGGGCGCAGCCAGTCGGCCAGATATTTCATCCCCGCCTCTTCCGAGTTGACGTGCCCGAGGACAATAAGCCCCTGCGGACGGACAGAGGCCGAGTCGCGTACATATTCGCAAGTCTCCCACTCGCGCTGCTCCCCGCAAAGGAGAACATCAACGCCGGGAACGCGAAGAAGCCTGCGCTGATTTTCCCAAGAGTTGCAGCCGACACTGAAAGCCGCGCGGCGCACGACCATGGCCGGATTTCCCACACAGCGCAACATGCCGACATCCAGCTTGCTTTTTACCTCCGCCGCCAAGTCGGCCAAGGTCATCTGAGGAAAGTCGAAGATCGCCGCATCGTCACCACTCTGAAAGCGTCCCCACCCAAGAGCGTCGACCATGCCGGCAAGGATTCCGTCGGGTTCAAGGTGGTGCCACGCGTCATGGCAGCGCCAGACGGCAAGGCCATTATCGTTGATAAATTTCAATTTCGCAGCCTGAACCGGATCGTCATCAGTGAACAGATAATCTTCATGCCCATAAAATGTCGGCTCATGGGTAATGACAAGGTTGGCTCCGAGCTGCAGTGCTTCGGCCAACACATCCCGCGTTGCGACCATGGTGGAGACAATGCCCTTAACTTCGTCCGACTCGCTGCCCGTCTTGAGCGTGTCTACTGTATGGCCGGAATCCCATTGCGGAATTTCCTTGCGAAAAATTTCAATCACATCACTGACGAGAAGGCTCATTAATTTCTCTTTATTATCTGCGTTGCATTCATATTCGCGCCGGGCTGCTTCCACGTCAAAACAAGCCCGGCACGAGTTCATGACTAATTAATCCTGTGCATAATACCTCACGAAAAGCTACTGGGCAAGCTTCAATCTGCCCCAGGCTCCACGATCGCTGGAGTTGCGGGCAATGCCGTTCCACATCAACTGGGCACGCCTGCCGGAGCCATTCTCGCTGTCATCTACGCCAAGGTCAAAGATGAATTCGGAGTTTTCTTTCACATTCTCGACATCAAGCGCGCTCCAGGGAATCGACGCCTCGATGGTGTAACCCTTGCCGTCGACGGAAGGGACGACCGCGGTTTTAATATCCGGCTGCTTCGGAGCATTGACCACATGGAACTGGTTCGCCTTGCCCGCACCGATCAGGATCTGCCGGTCGGTAAAGAGGAGCGTGCCGCCCTGCTCCAGCTTCTCACTTCCGAAAAAGATCTCGATGCCGTCCGCCGACCAGAGTCTGTCGCCTTCATGGCTGTTCTTCATCGGGGTCGGATCGGTGACGTTTATCA
>JAFGWW010000238.1 GCA_016936955.1 Planctomycetota bacterium
AGAATCCATGGCAAAGGAAACGATACCGGCCTTGTCGTAAGAGGAGAGCTTGCGCCAGAGCTCCTCTACCGCAGAGACAGCGATGGAGAGCTTGCTGGTTCTGGCGTTGCCGTAATTTACAGTCTCTCCCATGCTGCCGGAGGTGTCGACAGCGATGACCGCGGCGACGGAATCGGCCGGACTTGCGGAGACGGGGAGAAGCGATTCGAGGCTTGCGCCGTTACCGGAAGGGCGATCAAAACCGGCCGCCACCATATCGGAAGCAACCACAAGCAGGCCGCCGCCGGAATCGACATAATCATAGAGCAAGGCGACGCCGTTATCGGGAAGCTTCGCGGCGTCTACCCCGTCGAGAAGCAGGGCGGAATGTTTTTTGAGGAACGGCTCATCGAGATCGGAGGCCGCGATTTTTTCGGCTTTATAGCCGCTTGGTAAAGATGGGGCATTTTTTCCACCAACCGCTCCGAGCAGAGGAAGCTGCCGAACCATAACCGGCATCCGCACCTCATTGTTTTCCGCAACCTCGTCGCCCTTGAGGATAACCGACGCCGAGATGGTGGTGATGCCGGGATCGGCAAGCCAGAGGGTGAAGACCTCGCGCCGTCCCGCCGGACTGAGGACGCATTTGCGCCCCTCGACAACCTTACCGTTTTCAAGCGTTATTATCAGGTTGGCCTCGACCCGGGTTGAGGCCTCGGCAATAAAGGCCACGCTGAAAGGCTTGCCCGCAAAGACCGTCCCGCCGGGAGTGGCAAGAGAAAGGCTGAGCGCCTTTGCGTCGGTCGTGGGGGTGGAGGAGAAGGGAACAGATTCGAGCACCGCTTTGGGGGCGAGCGAAGCGGCGGCGGATAGGGCATCGTCCAGATTCTCGCGGCCGTCGCTCAGGAGAATGATGCGCCTGCGCGTGGGGTCTTCAAGGGGAAGCGAGGCGGCGAGGCTGATGGCGCGGGCGATGTTGGTTTCTTCACTGTCGGAAATTCCGCGGGACGGGGCGGAAGGGAGATCGCCATTAAGGGGGCCGTAATACTCCGGCTTACCCGCGAAGAAGACGGCGCTCGCCCGGTCGGCGCTCCCGATCATCTCGCGGACGTGGTCGGGATATGGCGGAACCCCTCCGGCCAGAACGCTGCCGCTCTGGTCCACAAGGAGGACGAGCTCGCGGCGCGGCTCTGGGCTGTAGGAGAGGATCAGGGCCAGAAGCAGGCAGGCAAGGCTTGCCCCAAGCGCCGCAATCGCTCCGTAACGCCGGAAAAATGTGGGGAAAATAGCAGCAACCGCTTTCACAAAACCTCCGTTTCCGGGAAAACCCGGCTCCCGGGCAGAATATCCACTCTGTAACTTTATATAGGACGGGCATTCCTTACAAGCGGATTATTCCGCTCCCCGGTTCAGGAGGTTCGGATAACATCCCGCGCGCCGTTTTGTGCGCCTTTTAAAGTGAGGGCGCAACGTCGGGGAGGAGGTTTATATTTCTTGACTTGCTACCATTATATGTATACAGTTTCTTAAAGACATTTTGTTTTAATAAGCAGTGGATAACTTTTATGCAGGCGACGCTGGCCGTTGATTCGCGCCATCCGCCACCGAGGAGTTTAAACGTGGAACCTTTCAAACTGGTCGACAATGAACTTACGGTTTCCGTCGATCTTGACCTTGATAGCGAGGACGGATTCAAGAAAGCGGCCGAGAAGTTTCTCGAGGTCGAATCCGACATACTTTACCTGAACCTGAGCCGCGTAGGCTTTATTGGCAGCGCCTTTTTCGGCCAGATGTTCCTGATGAACTACAAGATCAAGAAGAGCGGCCGCACCCTGATCCTGCGCGTTCCGGATAGACTGCTCTCCATTCTTGACCTTCTTGGCCTGCCCCAGCTTCTCGAGGTTGAGGTAGTGGACGACGACAAGGCCGGGAAAGCGGGGGACGGCGAAAGCATCGGCTGAGGCCAACCGCTTTTTACGCACCGCTCCGCACCGGATATTCCCCCTATGCAAAGCCAGAGGATATCAAGGGCCAGCATGGCAAATCCAATTTCAGAAATCCCCCCGGCCAACGCCCACTGCATGAAATACCGCGTATGCTACGGCGACACGGATCGCATGGATCGGGTATATTATGGCAACTACCTGACCTTCTGCGAGCGGGCGAGAACCGAACTCCTCCGGGACGCGGGCGTCCCCTACAAGGAGATGGAAACTCGGGGATACTTCCTTCCCGTGCGAAGCTGCAATGTCCGCTACCTCGGGTTTGCGGAGTATGATGACGAGTTGAGCTTCTACACTTGGGCTACAAAGGTCCGCCACGCTACGGCCAAGTTCACCACCGCAATCTGCCGCGACGAAGGCAAGAGTGTGCTGGTGGTCGCCGAGGTCGAGCTGGCCTGCATCTCAAACGAAGGCAAACCGGTTCCCTTTCCGGACGACATTATCGAAGCGATAAAGACCTATCAGGTCTGAGGCACCTTTCGATTCGGGGTGGAATTAACCATGCGCTCAAGACGTCTGATATTTCTTGCCATGGTATTGACGCTGGTAGCAGCGCGCACCCTCCCCGCCCTCGAAAGCACCCTACCCGCCGAACTAACCAAGGATGACATCAGGGAAAATCTCCGTGTAGCAAAGCTGTATTTCAACGGCGGAAGATTTGCGCAGGCCCGTGACCTTTACCAGATGCTTCTGGCGCACAACGATTTCAGGCCTGTAGCCAAGCTTGTCCGCCCCCCGCGCCCCAAGGACAACGCGGAAGAGGAAGTGAAAAAGAATTACCGGGAGCGCCTGAACGAATACGAGAAGGATTTCCCGGAAAACGAGCGGATGCGCCTGCAACGCCAAAGTCAGATTGAGGACGCCCTCATCTACCTCGCCCGTTCCAATCTGGAGCTCGCGGGGAATGACAAGAAAAAGACAGAGGAGGCGATCGGCGACCTGCTCAAACTCGCGAAAAACGAATACAACTTCGATAACCCGCAACACAAAAGCGCCGCATGGTTTTACGCCGGCCTTGCCTATTTCAACATGGGCGATTACGCCACCGCGGTAAAGACCTTCGGGGAAACCGGCGCCACCGGCGACACCAACCTTGACGCTGATGTTTCGTGGTATCGGGGATTGGCCATGCGTGAACTTGCTAAAGACGCCCCGGTCGACACGCCCATAACCGCGGAAAAGGAAAAAGCCCGGAGCAAAAAAGAGCTGCTGCTTGGAGCCGTAGATGCGTTCAGCAAGATCTCCAACAACTTCCCCCAGAGCAGCCACTACCTTTCGGCGCAACTTGAAATCATCAAACTCCATATGGATATGGCAAAGCTTGATGGCGTGGACGCCTTCGACAAGTACGCCGAAGCCGACGCCATGGCGGAAATCTTTATCAGCAAGGTTCCCCGCAACGACCCGAACTACGCCTACGCCCTCGCTATCCGCGGGCGCGGGGCCCTTTTGAGCGGCAATATCTCGGCGGCGGCGGATTTTTACGAGCAAGCTCTCGCTGCCGACAATATCGACAAGGCAGTCCAGGCCGAGGCCAGTCTCGGGCTTGGCAAGGCATATACCTCTCTGGCGAAATCAACTGGCGCGGAACGAAGGCTGGAGAATTACAAGAAAGCCAGACGCCGCCTGCGCGAATCGCTCAAAACATTGCAGGGCGAGGAGAGATACGAGGCGCTGTATTATTATGCCTTGTCCCTCAACCAGCTTGGAGAATATGAAGAGGCGTACAAACAATTAGAGCCGATCATCAACAAGCCGGAGTACCGCGTGCGCGCAAACCATATGGCAGGTATTGCAAAGCGCGCGCTCGGGGATTACCCCGAGGCGATACGGCATTTCGAGATTGTGCTCCGTTCGTCGGAGAAGGAGAAGGGGCTCGGTCTGTATCTGGAGGCGCTCAAGTCGCTGGCCTATCTGGAATCGACCCGCAAAAACTTCAACGCCGCCCTGATCTATTACCGGCGCACCTCCCGCATGGCAAGGAAACTGCGTGACTTCGCGACGGTCGCCGA
>JAFGWW010000239.1 GCA_016936955.1 Planctomycetota bacterium
AACCGCCGGCCCCGTCGCTTCCTGACGAGGTGGTGCAGAAAACGCGGGCGAAATATATCGAGGCTTACGAGCGACTGACCGGTAAGCCACTGGACATCCCTTCCTGAACCGGACTTTACTGATTAGCGATAAGGCGGGCGAGCACTCCCCGCCTTGTCTTTTTTATACAGGATAAAGCTTTGGCGCAAAAAGCGGCAGGCATCACCTTCAGGCATTATGTCGAATACGCCTTTGCCAGATTCATGGCGGCAATATTCCGCATACTCCCCCTGCCTCTGGCCGCGGGGCTGGGTCGATTCATAGGCTGGCTTTTCTTTACCTTGGACAAACGCCACCGTGAACGTGTCCGCGATCAGGTAAAAGCCTGCTTCGGTGATGGAATGACAGACGAGAAGGCGACCGGCGTAGCACGGGAGATGTATGCCCACTTCGGCAACATGCTGGCTGAATTCGTACGCATACCAACCATGAACGAAAGCAACCTGGCGGAGCACATAGACTGGAACGGCAATGACGACAGGATCAGGGAGCTTCTCGCCGAAGGTAACGGCTTGATCTTCGCTACCGGCCATATCGGCAACTGGGAAATAACAGGCATCGCGGGAAAGCTTGCGGGCTTCTCGGTGGGAGCCGTCGCCAGACCGCTGGACAACCCGCTTATCGACAGATATATAAGATCCATAAGGGAATCATCCGGCAATGAGATCTGGGACAAATTCGGCGCCATGAAAAAAGCCGTCCGGACAATCAGGGACAACAAGGCTTTCGGGATTCTTGTCGATCAGGACGCGGGGCAACGCGGGATTTTCATACCCTTCTTCGGCATAAATTCCAGCACCATCCCCACCGTCGCCGACCTCGCCCTCCGCACTGGCGCACCTATCGTCACCATCGCCAACCACCGCGCCGGATCGCCCATGCACTTCAGAATGACCATGCGCGGCCCGATCCGCATCAACAAGGAAGCCGATCAGGACGAAGAACGCGTGAGGGTTCTCGGAGAAATCAACTCGCAGCTTGAAGAGATCATAAGCGAGGAACCGGCACAATGGCTGTGGCTGCACCGCCGCTGGAAAACAAGGCCAAAGGGGGAATAATGGCTCCGAAATGCTATCCCTTATCTGTCGCGATTGTAAAGACCGTGCTCTGCCCTTTTGTTAAAAAGGTTAACGGCGCCCATAACATACCGAAGGGGCCTTATGTTCTGGTGGCCAATCACTCCAGCTTCATGGATGGAGTAATCCTTGCGGGTGAGATCGGCTGGGCCGCGAAGAAGCCCCTGCACATGGTCTCCGTCTCCGAGCCCTGGAACCACTGGCTCTGGCGCTGGTTCATGATCTCCGGGCGTAATGTCCCGCTGGACAGGAAAGACCCGCACGGCGGCGAGGCAATGATGGGCAAGGCGCTTTCATGGCTCAAATCTGGTGAAGGGGTTGGCCTTTTCCCAGAAGGGCATGTCAATAACGGCTCCAAGCTCCGCAGAGCGCGCCCCGGCCCCGCCCTGATGGCTCTTGAGAGCGGAGCAAAGATCCTACCGGTAGGCATCCGCCGGTCATCCGAGGTTCTCCCCCTTGGAGCAAGCAAGCCGGCCTTGCGTAAAATAATCACCCTCAACATCGGCGGCGCCCTTGATATAACCGATCAAAGCCTGGAGTACCGCAATTCTCCGCAGGCGAAGAGGGTTCAACTTGTAAAATCAGTAACTGATGAAATGATGCGCGAAATTTCCGCTCTGTCCGGACAAAGGCTTGCCCGCAGCCCTGCATAATCGTATTATTTTATTCCAGAATTTATTACGGGAATAATCATGGCTTTTACCTATCAGGTCGAGGACGTTGCAAACAGGAATATAGCAGTCCTTCGCGTACAGGGCGAACTGGACTTCAACGATCGCGGCGAGTTCCAGAATGCCATTGATTTTCTCTTCCGTAACGAAAGACCCAAGCTGGTGATAGACCTCACGCGCATCCAGCGCATCGCCAGCGTTTTCATCGGCACTCTTGTGGATGTCGGCATGCGCGCAAAGAAAGACGGCACGCCGATTTCAGTAATGATGATCAAGCGTCTGGCCAAGGTATGCCGTGAGGCCGGGCTTGACAAGGCAATGACTATCATCGAAGTCATGGAGTAAATTATTATGCCATTGCTCTGGAAGATTGAAACCTTTGCTGACCGCGACATCAGCGTCCTTCGCCTGACCGGCGACCTCGATTTCGATATGCGTGGAGAATTCTCCAAAGCCCTTGACGAACTGCTTGCCACATCGAGCAAGAAGCTGGTTCTGGATCTCTCTAAAATTTCCCGCATGTCGAGCGTATTCATCGGCTCGATGGTCGATTACGGCGGTTCCGCCGCGTCGAAGGGCAAGACCATCTCCTGCATGCTGCGCGAGAAGATGGCCAGAGTTTGCGTCGATGCCGGCATAGAGAAAGTCATTACCGTCATCAGTGTTGAAGAATAACCCCGCAACGACTGCTTTGCCGCAATCCTCAGAACAATTGAACAGGGCCAAGACTATCGCGGAGCCACCATGAGCGAAAAGGATCTGATAAACTGGCTGCGCGAAAGGCTCGCAAAACAACCCAAGTCCGTTCTGGTCGGTTCGGGGCCAGACGACTGCGCGATTGTAGATTCTTCCGGAATTGAACGCCTCGCCATAACCACCGACACCATACTTGAAGGCACCCACTTCTCGCCAGATGACAGCCCCGAAGACATCGGCTGGAAAGCAGTAGCCGTAAACCTCAGCGACCTTGCCGCGAGTGGATGTAAACCTTTATGGGGTGTAATCGGCGTGGGACTCCAGAGGGGTAAAGGTTCTGCGTGGGCGAAAAAACTGGCAGAAGGAATGTTTGAAGCCGCAGAAAAATACGGTCTCGCCATCACAGGCGGCGACACGACCTCCGGAACCGGCCCCACAAGCATCTGCGTAACCGTGATCGGCACCCCATACGGGAAAGCCCCGCTTCTTCGCTCTGGCGCGAAACCCGGCGACGTGATCGCAGTCACCGGCCACCTCGGCGGCTCCATAAGCGGCAGGCACCTGCGCCCCATCCCGAGGCTACTTGAAATTGAAAAAATCCTGGAAATTGCAAATATCAACGCCTGCATGGACATCTCTGACGGCGTCTCTCTCGACCTCTCCAGAATGATGAATGAGAGCAAATGCGGGGCGCTAATTCTCGAAAAGCTGATCCCGGTTTCAGATGACGCCCAAAAACTCTCGGCATCCGACGGAATGCCTGCGGTCAAACACGCCTTGAATGACGGTGAGGATTTCGAACTGCTCTTCACCATTGCGGAAGACTCGTGGAGTACCCTCTCCGGGAAGTGGCGGGAATGCGGTTATGAGACTGCAATCACCAGAATCGGTTCGGTTACGGAAGACACCGACATACTTATTGAATTACCGGACGGGTCGAAAACCAAGCTCAGCCCTGAAGGCTATCTGCATGAATTTTAAGACAGGACAGAATCAATGGAGCATCATGTTTTTGAGATAAAAGTAAACTCTCCAGAAGAGACTAGGGATTTCGGTCGTCTCCTCGGCGAGAACTGCACGGGCGGGGAGATCTTTCTTCTCTCCGGCGACCTCGGCGCAGGCAAAACCTGCCTCACGCAAGGTCTGGCACGAGGGCTCGGAGTTCCGGAAGACGAGGCGGTGACCAGCCCGACCTTCGTGCTGCATTGCCAGTATTACGGCCGTTTCGAACTCAACCACATCGACCTGTACCGCCTCGGCACCGAGATCGACTGGGAGCATCTCGGATTTGAGGAATTCATGGGGCGCGGCGACAGCGTCACATCTGTCGAATGGGCTGAATTCATGGGCGAGGAGATGCCCCACGAACATATCGGCGTGCATATCAACTCCCTTGGGGAGACCGAACGGCTTATCCGCCTCACTCCGGTCGGGAAAATGCACTCAGATTTTGTTGATAAAATATCGGGTAAAATATCGTCTTGAATATTCTTACAGTAAGCCTCAACTCCTGTATAGACCGCACTGTGGAGGTCCGTGGTTTCGCGATCGGAGCCCATACCCAAGGTGAATTCATTTCTGAGAAACTCGCGGGCAAAGCTATAAACATTTCGCGCATCCTGTCTACTTTTGATATTCCGACAATCCTCTTTGGTTTTGTCGGCAGGGATTTTAAGAACAAGCTTTCTGGCTCCCTTCCTGAAAACGTGGGAAACTTGCTTTCTCCTGTTTTTGAACGCACACGAGTAAACACAACCATCATCGACCCGCAACACTCGACAGACACCCACATCCGCGAAACCGGCTCCCCCCTGCCCCACGGAGAAGCCGAAAAAATGCTCAAGAAAATAATAACGGCTAGCAACAAAGGTGACCTGATAATCCTCTCCGGGAGCATCCCGCCCGGAATGGAAGCAGCCGGATTCGGAACCCTCGTAGGCTCGCTCGTCGATCACGGGTTTACCGTTGCAGTCGACATCGAAGGAGCCCCCTTACGCGCCGCAGTCAACGCCGGCTGTCATATAATCAAGCCGAACGAGAAAGAATTCATCTCAACCTTTTGCTCCAATAATGCGCGGGCCGATACATTCTCCGAAGCAAAGTCTTTATGCGAGCATTTCCCGAACCTCACTGTCATACTCTCCGCCGGTCAGAAAGGCGCATATCTGGTAAACAAGGCTCATTGTTTTTCCGCCAGTTGCTCCGACACAATCAAACCGGTAAACACCGTCGGCGCCGGCGACGCCTTGCTTGCGGGCTACGCTTGCGGCCTGAAGCGTGCGCTTACACCAGCCGAATGCCTGTCGTTGGGAGTACAGACTGCCACAGCAAGCCTGCTATCTGCTGAAGCTGGCGCAATTACAAACAAGCCAGAGCTTTATAACGTTATTGTTCTTGCGCTGTAAGTAAACGGTCGGTAAACTTTCCTTTCATCGAAACAGGCAGTTTCCCAGATATCAAGGAACGGAAGACATGAATCAGGACGAACCGGAATATCAGAATAGCCAGAGTACTTACGGCAATAGCACTCCAGCCGACCCACAGTACAATTACGGCACCCAGCCCCGCCCCAACATGAATAAGCCCAAGAAAAAGACAAGCGTGGCTGTCTATGTTATCATAGGCATCTTTGGTACGCTCGCGACCCTGTTCATGTTCGGTATAACTTTAATCGCATCTCTCGCCACCATCGGTCAGAACATGGCGGAGCATAGTGAGTTTGCAACGGACAGGCTGAACGAGAAGGTTGTCCAGAACGGTTCCGCAAACTCCGGCACAATCGCCATCATCCCGCTCAACGGCGTTATCGACGGGGGCGGTTCCTATTATAATGGTAACGGTCTGGTGGAATTCGTCACCAAGCAGATCAGGCAGGCAGCGGCCGACCCTAACGTAAGTGCCGTTATTTTCGAGGTAAACTCCCCCGGTGGTGGCCTGACAGCAAGCGATATCCTCTACAACGAGGTTCTTTTACTCAAGAACTCCGGGAAAAAGGTCATCGTCTCGATAGACTCTCTCTGCGCAAGCGGCGGGTATTATATTTCTGCCCCTGCCGACTGCATCATCGCCGGCCCGACAAGCCTGGTGGGAAGCATCGGGGTTATTATGTCCCACTACGACATATCCCAACTCCTCGCCAACCACGGCATAAAGGTGGAGCCTATCAAGAGCGCCAAGAACAAGGACATACTCAGCCCCTTCCGCGAAATGACCACGGACGAGCGCGAACAGACCATGCGCCTCACCCGTCATTTCCATGACCGTTTTGTCGAGATAATTGCCAAGGGGCGCAAGCTTGACAAGGCTGATGTAATGAAATTCGCCACCGGCATGATTTTCACTGCCGACGAGGCTCTGGATAAAAAGCTCATAGACAAGATCGGCTACTTCGATCAAGCCATAATCGAAGCCCAGAAACTCGGAGGGATCTACGGCACCCCGCGCATAATCGTCTACCAGAAACAGATGACTCTTGCCCAACAGCTTCTGGGGGTAACATACAATTCCGAAGGCCAGGCCGTGAAAAGCATTATGAAAGAGCTGAACGAAGCAAGAACCCCGGCGATAGAGGCGCACTGGACAGGAAAATAAATCCGGGAAAAATCCGTAACATATTAAGCAGTCTCGCGTATAAGTTTTATTAAGTATGGTTTTGTATCCATAACAAGATAAAAGGAGAGAGTAATGTTGTCTAAATTATTGCGCCGGAGCATGGTCTTTTTCGCGACCTTTGCAATCTGCGCATCGTCAGTTGTTCTTGCCGACGGGGTTACTGAAGACAAGGACGCCCTTCCAGCCGATATCGTTGTTCACGTGCAGAGCGGTCCTATTGATGAGGTGATTAAGGATCTTGAAGAACTCGCCGTCAAGTCCACCACCGGCACCGGCGTAATGCTCCCCATCCAGCCCGGAATGGGTGTAATGTTCCTCCCCCAGGTAACCATGCTTCCGAATACCGCCATTGACATGAAGCGCGGCATTGAAGTCGTCGTTACCAACGAAGGCAAGATTGCGCTCTTGCTTCCTGTCAACGATTTCCAGAACCAGCTCACAGCCCTCAAAGGCGCGGGCATGGCGACAGAAACCGGAAATGGCACGGTAAAGATAACAAATCCCATGGCCGGCGGCGAAACTTACATGATCGAGGCCGACGCAGGATACGTCGTCTCAAGCCACGAAGAAGATACGGCAAAGAAGATTGCCGAGATTGCCAAAGCGTGGAAGCGCGAGGCTCTCTCCTCAAAATCAACCTCGGTCTGCACCGTTGATACGGCGAAGCTTCTTCGCCTCAACAAGGACAAGATAGACCAGGAGATGGCTGACCTTGAAAAGAAAATTGTGGAGGAATCCAGCAAGGAAAACCAGTCTCCCTTTATCAAGCAGCTTGCCCTTGTCGCCCCCACCTGGATAAAGGATGCGCGAGTCGCGATTGAACAGACCAAAACGATTCGCATTTATTCATACGCTGACAAGAACCGCCTTCGCTTCTCCGGTTACCTCGTACCGCAGGAGAAATCAACCCTCGAGGCGATAGCCAAGTCGTACAGCAGCAGCGAACCCGAATATGCGCTCATGAAGTTCCTTCCCAAGGAAGCGGTTTTCGTAGAGTGCATCAACACCGACCCCAAGGTTTTCGAAACGATCAGGCCTATTTTCTCCAAACTGTTGTCCGACTTCGCCAACATCCTCGACAAGGAGAAGACCCCTGAGCTTATGGCAAGCATAGATGGCATGATGGATTCGATCGGCGGCAACGGCGTTGTTGCCATAATCCCCAGTCTTGACGGAATGAGCCAGACATCAGTCGCCTATACCGAGCTCAAGGATCCGGCAGCCTATCAAAAATCGCTCCCCACCTCAATGGAACAGCTTCGCTATTTCGTAGCCAAGGGATTCGATCAGATCGGTGACAAGTTCCCTGCAAAGATCTGGGTCAATTTCAAAGAAAACGCGGGCAAGGCGGAAGGCCTCGATTACTCGGAAGTCTCTTATGAAGTCGAGATCGACAAGACAAAGATGGACGGCCAGAACCGCATCATGGAAATGCAGATTACGCAGATAACAAACACCATGGCCAAGATGAAACAGCTTTTCGCCGTCTCAGGAAATACCCTTATCACCGTCAGCGGCCCCGGAGGAGAAGAGAGCCTCATCTCTGCCATCAAGGCGCTCAAAGACCAGCAGCCAGGCATCTCCACCCGCGATGGATTCATGGAGAACTTCAACGCTCTGAAGACCAAGCAGGCCGGATACGGCGCGGTCTACTTTACCGACTTCTTCAAGCTTGCCCAGATTGATGCGATGAAGAGCATGCCCCCCCAGATGCTCAACAATCTGGTCTCCGCTTTCAAGAATATCCCCCCTGCCTCAGCCCCCGTCACATTCGCTATCGGCGCGAGGGAGAAGAAGGCCAGCGACACCGAGCCGGAGAGCTACAGTTTCAAATACCTGATCAACATTCCGCCGAGCACCATTACGGAGTCGATCAACTTCTTCCAGACCATGCAGCGCGCTTTCATGGGCGGTATGGGCGGGAATGATGGCATGGGCGGAGCCGAGCAGCCCGCTCCCCCTCCCGGCGGCAACACCTTCTAGTAAAAATAACGTTTTGCAATACAGTGGCGGGTGCGGATAATAATATTCGCACCCGTTATCTTTTACCGGACACTCAATATGCCTCATACAAAAAGCCTGATCCTAACCCTCTGCGCCATAACCGAAGGCGACCGCGTTCTGCTTCTCAAACGCAACAAGGAGCCATATTTATCTTATTGGGGAATGCCGGGAGGGAAGATGCACTTCGGAGAATCCGTTGCCGAATCCGCTATCCGTGAGGCCCGCGAAGAAACCGGCCTTGAATTCCGCCATATCAAAACCTGCGGCGTCGCAACCGAAACTATCACTGGCGCAGGCGGTGAAGCGGAGGCGCATTTCGTAATGTTTATCGTAAATCTTGAGCCCACGGGCGGCACCCTCACGGAAAGCAGCGAAGGAGCCCTGAAATGGTTCAACTTCGAGGATCTGGCTGTAAGCAAGATTATTCCCAGCGACCTTGAAATGCTCAACCGGTACTACCTTGACGGAGAGGAAATAAGCTCGCGCCATTTCGATGTCAGAAGAAGTGGCGATTCATTCTCCGTCGCAGGCATCAGGAAGTCCTGAGCCGAAGCCCGCAAAGGCGCGGCTATTATTTCTATCTCTTGACAAGTACAAGAGTTTGAGTAATACTATCCCCTCGACAGGAGGAGAAAATTGTGGCAAAGGATAAGAGCGTAATCAGGCATATCATGCTGGTTTCATTCGTGTTTG
Source organism: Planctomycetota bacterium (assembly GCA_016936955.1). Lineage (GTDB taxonomy): Bacteria > Planctomycetota > SZUA-567 > SZUA-567 > SZUA-567 > JAFGWW01. Next base: position 8,792 of record JAFGWW010000239.1, read on the forward strand.
TAGGGCTGGTGGCCTATGTCGCATGGCGCATGGGGTCAACCGAGCCGTCTGATGCCACTCCGGACATCCCGGATAACGGGCTTGCCACAGCGACCGAAGCCAATACGCTGACAGATGAGCCCATTATCCCGGCCCCGCCCACTATTACGGACGTAACTCCAGATGAAGCAACCACCATCGAAGATAGGCCCGCAAGTGACAGTCCGGTGAAGATACCTGATATGACCACAGATGAGGGTAACCTCGCATCCGCTATCGGCGGAAATGCCGCCTCAGGAGAACCGAAGGAAAACGCGGGGCTGGAGCTAAGCATCCCTGACGAAACTCCGGCCTCCTCTGCTCTCACCACAACCGAACCCGAGAGCGCCGGGACAGCGGCAATGCGAGAGCCTTCGATCAAAATCGAATCGACCGACTTCAGCTACCACACAGTAAAGAGCGGCGAAACACTGAGCAGTATTTCGCGTCAGTATTACGGTACCCCCTCCGAGTGGAAAAAGATACAGGAAGCCAACAGCGCCCTGATTACCGACGCAGCCAAGATGAAGGCCGGCATTACGATCAAGATCCCCGGTGTCGCTTCGAGTTCAAGCAGCACAATTGAGAATAAGGCATCATCGGAGAGCAGCATCCAGCACCCGTCCTCCTATGTCATTCAGAAGGGCGATACCCTCTCGCACATATCGATGATGATGTACGGAAACAAGAGCGGATGGAAGACAATTCACCGTGCAAACACGGACAAAATCCCCAACCCGAACAACCTCACGGTCGGCGTAACTATCGCCATCCCGGACTACAACAAAGAGTAGACAACATGAACCATGGAATAACATTTTACAAGATGCAGGGCTCCGGCAACGATTTCATCATGATAGATAATCGCGACAATCTTGTTGCCGATTCAGATAGAGTTGCCTTTGTAAAGAAGGTATGCCCGCGCGCGACTGCGGTCGGCGCCGACGGTGTAATCTTCCTCGAGAACGACCCTGAGCTGGATTTCAAGTGGCACTTCTTCAACGCCGACGGCTCTGAAGCAGAGATGTGCGGCAACGGCGCCCGCTGCATGGCAGTCTTCGCCAATGCAATCGGCGCGGCCGGATCAAGCATGACCTTCCGCACCATCGCAGGAAGCATCGACGCAACCATTGTCGAGGGCGGCGCTCGCGTTCGCCTCACCGATTCCGAGCTGCCAACACTTCATACCGGCCTTGAATTTAACGGCCTGACCGCCGACGCCTACTTTATCAACACCGGCGTCCCGCACGTTATCGTTCCTGTCGAAGATCTTGAGTCCGTCGATATAAAGAAGTCCGGCGCCGCGATCCGCTATCACGAAACCTTCAAGCCTGCTGGCACTAACGCAAACTTTATCGCCAAGGCCGATGACGGATCTATTCTCATTCGTACCTACGAGCGCGGCGTTGAAGATGAGACCCTCGCCTGCGGCACGGGTTCGGTTGCAGCCGCTATTGTGGCCAACCAGCTTTACTCCACCCCAGCCCCCGTCACCATCCGCACCAGAAGCGGAATAACCCTCAAGATATCTTTCGCCAAGACAGAATCAGGTGTGCGCGACATCTACCTCGAAGGCCCGGTTGTAACGGTTTACACCGGCGTTTTATGCAACATCTGAATCAAGCAAATGACGCTTTTAAGTTAATTCAAAAGACATAATACCGCTCTTTATTCCAGAGCGGTATTTTCTTGCTTATTCACCGGCAATCAACTTCACCCGTACGGGATATGCTCAAGAATGCAACCTTTCCCGGACGAGGCCGCGGCGCAACTTATTGTTTTTTAACGATTTTGCATTAAAGCAAATTATCTGTCGTGCATATTCGCGCAGATGGGCAAAAAGCGATAATCGTCTTTTTTCAACGGTGCCCGAAACTTTTTTTCGTCCCAATAATAACTAATTTCATTCGTCATAATATTGTAACATGCTTATATTCAGCAGCTTGGTGAGGGGGTAAAATATTTTAAAAATTATACCGCGATTCAGAGCTTTTTTCAGGGTTGACACCCTTGGCTTATGCGGTAGGATGCACACACGTTTTTGCTGTCACACTCGAAGCCGGCGCATTGCTTACTTAACGCTAACGGCTTTTCAGATACCTACATAAATCCAGATGCGATAACGCATTATATCAAAACTCCGCGTTTTGCGGGGTGGGGGTTTCTTGTTGTCAATCACTACGTTGAGCCTGTGGAATTCTCTTCTCAACCAGATCAGAAAAGAGATGCCCCAGCAATCATTCGAGACGTGGTTTGCCTGCTCGGAAGCGGTAGAAATATCTGCCGAACGACTTGAGATACAGGTGCCAAGCCTGTTTATCAAAAAGTGGATCGAACGCAAATACTCCGACCTGATCATTAATTCCGCAAGCGTGGTTCTTGATGCCCGTCCCGAGCTTGTTGTATCAATCTCCAATGCTCCTGTCGATTCCAACCCGAGTATCATTGCAGAATCCGAAATTGAGAACGAAGTGAAAAGCGCCTCTAAAGCTCCACGAAAAACAACCGGCGACAGCTCTTCCATCAATCGCAACTTCACCCTGGAGCAGTACGCCCCGGGATCGGAGAACAGAATCGCATACGAGGCCTGCAAACGCTCCATAGAAAAGCCCGGAGAGTTCAGCCCCCTTCTCATTTATGGCTGTCATGGCCTTGGCAAGAGCCATCTCCTCCACGGCACAGCGCTGGCTGTCGCTGCAAACAAACCGCAGGCCAGTTGCGTATTCATGACGGCGGAAGAATTTGTGAACGAGTACACAAGCGCCTTTGCCGAGAAGCGCCTTGCCTCCATGCGCAGCCGCCTTCGCAGTTGCGATTACCTTATTATCGAAGATATTCAGATGCTTCTTGCTGGCAAAAAACACGCCACCATCGAGGAGTTTATCCATACCTTCGACGCCCTCACCAACAAGGGCAAGCAGATTATCCTCTCCTCAAACGCCGGCCCCGAATCGATGATCGGCGTGGATGACAGGCTGCGCGGGCGAATAATGTCCGGCCTTTCGATAAAGCTCGAAGAGCCGTCTTTCCCATCCCGCATTGACCTTATCCGCCGTAAAACCGCGGCCAAAGGAGTCATGCTCGATCCGGAAACCGCAGAATGGGTCGCCTCCCAGACCTCCGGCTGCATCCGCGAACTGGAAGGTGCGGTAATGAAGGTAGTTGCCGTAGCCAGTCTGAGTGGCAATGCAGTAACCCTTGAAGCCCTGAAGCCGCATTTCTCTGCTCATTCGGCGATGGCACGCCCCTGCGTTGCAATCTCCGACCTCGCAGAAGCGGTCGCGCGCAGTTTTGGACTTGCCCTTTCCGACCTTACAGGTCGCAAACGCAGCCAGACCATCCGTGCTGCCCGTACCTTTGCCATGCTGTTAAGCCGTAAAGTCACCGGCTCAAGCCTTGCCGAAATCGGTGATTTCTTCGGTAACCGCTCCCATGCTACCGTCCTGACAGCCCTCAAAAACGCCCCCTCGCTTTTCGACTGCGACAATAACCTTTGCTCCCGCGCCGAAAATATACTTCTTGACCTTGGTTTTGCCGCAAATACGTCCAAAATGTTCGCTTCCCAAGGCAATCTCTTCTAATAAGCAAAGCCACCAATTATTTGCAGCTGCACTTATTTTTTCACCCAAAGCACAATATTTCCATTAAAATGCCTGAGTTGCTTGACAAGCCGACCCTCGGTGCTATATTAGCTACATGAGCTTTTATTCCTATTAGACTAAGTGAAAGGCACAGTGATGCGCGAAGAATTTCATGAATTTGACTTTTGCGTAGTTGGTGGTGGTATGGCAGGCATGGTGGCAGCGATTGCTGCAGCGCGCAAGGGCGTAAAGGTAGCTCTGGTGCAGGATCGTCCCGTTCTCGGTGGTAACGCCTCATCCGAGATCAGAATGCACGTATGCGGCGCACATGGAGCAAATAACCGCGAAACCGGAATACTGGAGGAGATTTTTCTCGATAATTATTACCGCAATCCCCTGCCCAACTATTCCATATGGGACAGCGTTCTCTACGGGAAGGCGAAATATCAGGACAACCTGACGCTCTTCCTTAATTGCTCGGTAAACGAATGCAAGATGGACGGAAAGCGAATCGAATCAATTCGCGGCTGGCAGTTTACGGCCGAGACCTGGCACACCATCAACGCTAAGCTTTTTGCAGATTGCTCGGGCGACGGGATTCTCGCCCCGCTCAGCGGCGCCGACTTCAGGATCGG
>JAFGWW010000240.1 GCA_016936955.1 Planctomycetota bacterium
AGATTGCTCCCGTCAACCGGCAAGGTCGGATCGTCGCATTCAATCGTTATCGAATCGCTATCCGACGGCTTCGCATACAACCTGTCGGCAAGAGCGACCTCCTGAAAAACGGAAAGGATGTCGTGGTAACCGTCCTTCCGCCGCCCGAGCACTTCAAGAAAGAGATTAATCTTTGCGCGGGCATCAATATAAAAGCTGCCGTCTACCTTGGCTTCACTTATCAAGACTTTGTCAAGCGGCGCCTCTTGGCAAAAAGACACCAGCCCTCCGATTTACACTATTAACGTAAAGAACGTAAGTTTAGAATTATTTTCTGCAAACGATTACCTAATCGTAAAGAATACGACAAGAATAAAACATCTGCAAATGTTTTTTGCCCAATCTGCTACACATTTATTAAAGGCAAAACCTTTGCAGACCCTGCCAGATAAGTAGGCAAACGCCCCCTGTAGAGCAAACGGACATTTCTGTAAACCACGCATAATGTATCAAATCTGCGCAACACATAATAGTATAATTGAATAAACCACCACCATAAATCCACTGCCACAAGAAAGTCAATGACTGTCAAATCGTTGTCAAATTACGATTTTCACATTCCCGGCGCCGGGTTTATCACCCGCCCGAAAGCTTGTCAAGGATTGCGTTTCCATCGACATTATCGGCGATCAGACTGCATGCCTTGGCAACCTTGTCGTCGTCACCGACGCCGATCTTGACGACGAACTTCTGGATTTTCGATGAGATCGTGTAGGTATCCTCGCTGCACGAAAGAACAGGCACATGCGCCTGCTTTAGCAGGTTGAGTATGGTGAAGTGCGGGATAAAGCCGCCCGAGAGCAAAATGCCGGAAACGGCGGCCTCCTCCTGCTCACGGCTTACAAGATGGGCAGCCACACTCATCAGAATATTGTCGATCCTGTCGCCGGGGGTGATTACGAAAGTGCCTTTCTTGATAAAACCAATGGTATTCACCGGCCCCATGGCGGCCACGATAACTGAGGTAGCTCGCATGCCCATATAGTCCTCGCCACTGAGGACGGTTAGGGATAATTCGTCCTGAAGCTGGCTGATGGTGGGGAAGGTAAGCTCCTGACAATAAGGGATGACCCCGAGGCATTTGAGCCCCTTGTTATCCAACCCCTGCCGGACGGCGCGGCTTACCTTATCATATTTCGCCTCAAGAACCTTGTTGATTATGGCCCCGATAACCGGGACGCCTGCCTGCTCGAAAAGGGCGCGGTTGAGACAGATCTCGTCGATGCAGCGCCCGATGCCGCCGCCGGAGACGATGATCGCCTTCGCGCCGATATGCTTGGCCACGTCCGCGTTGCTCGCATCGAAAACCGAACCCACGCCTGCGTGCCCCGTTCCCTCAACGATGGTCACGTCAACATCCTTGTCGACCTCGGAAACCGCGCGGTCGATCTCGTCATAAATATGTTTGGGGTCGCGGTTGAAAATATACTCCTCGGTAAACCCGCGCGGAACCGCAACCGGGCTCATGGCGGCGAGGGAAATATTATCGCTGCCGAAGACATGCTGCATCAGCACCGCGTCCTCGTCGATCCTGTGGCCGTCCATCTCCATGTAACGCTGCCCCACCGGCTTGATGAAGTGGACCTTCTTGCCCATGCTGGTGAAAAGCTTTATCAGCCCCAGACTGGTGGTGGTCTTTCCGTCGTGCTGCTGTGTGGCGGCGATGTATAAACGGGTCATCTCGTCTCCTGTCTGCCAATTTCTTTTTTAAAGAGCTTCTAAAAGAACCTCTGATTTTGCTTCAGATCGAGGAGTAAGGATTTTTGAAAAGCGCAGTGTATGCTGGATACATGAGCATTTTCAAAAATCCGACGACGAAGAGCTGGAGCAAAAGATATAGTTATTTTAAAAGCTCTAAGAATAAAAAACCTGCACCACAGGCAATCATTACAAATCACCCGCCCCGAGGCAAGAAAAAAGGGGAGAGCCCGAGCCCTCCCCTGATGCGCATGTTTTTCATCCGATGTGTCGACCGTTACCACCTGTAATAACGGTAGGGATCGTCGATACTTTCCGGGGTCTGAACGTAATAGCTTCTGAGCCACGCGCTCTTGCCCGCCTTGAGGACCGGCGTCCCCTTGATACCGCCGGAAAGATATGTATCGTTCACGAGAACGGAGATCACATTCTCGCCGTCGCGCTTGAGCAAATCGGCAGGCAGTTCATAAACGCGAGGGAAGCGGTAATAGTCTTTAGGACGGGTTACCTTACTCACTTCGCCCAGGAACTCCCCGTTGAGCCAGATCCACGATTCGTCGTCAACCGCGCCGATATAAAGGGTCGCGGTATCCTTGCTGAAATCAGCCGGAACATTGAAGCGGAGGCGATACCAGTACAGCCCGTCGTAACTCTCATCAAGCCCCTTTGACTCCTGATCGAAGGAACCGGGAACGTGCATGTCTTCCCACGCCACATCATCAACTTCGGGGGCGAACCACTTTTCATTGCGCCCGACGCCGTTTTTATCAACCTTGCCTTTCCAGATACTGGCAAGGCGGTAAAGGTTCTGCTCGCCCGGTTTCTGCAGCATACCAAGAAGCGGCGAGTTCGCAGGCGCGCCGAGATTGCGCAGCAACTGCCCCACCATGTAAAGATTACGGCGGTAGGAGGTACGCAGGTACATCTTCTTTTTATAATCGAGCATCCACGGCGCAATCTGGCTGACAATAATCACGCCCTTGCCGGTTTCTACAACCTTGAAAAACTCGTTCGAGCTTTCTCCGGTCTTCATAAAGCCGGGAAGGGAGAGCTCGCTACGGCAATGAAGTTCGGCATTCGAGATGCCGTCGACCCACGGGGAATCGAATTTCGCCACGTAAGAGGGAATGGCTTTAACCGTGCCGATCTCTTCTCCGGGAAGCAGGGCCTTGAGCGTATTTTCGCCGAGGCCGAGCGCAAGCACATGAGCCCCGCTTTCGGCAAGTTTGCGCAGAGCCGCGCCGTCCTTCTCTTCCGGCCCGGCAACAATAAGGCACCGCTCCGCCCCGGCCGAACCGTCAAAGTCAGCGGCAATAACACCAAGGGATTCGAGCAGGGACTTAATTTCCGCCCCGCCCCGCGAGACAACCGGGCGAACCGCAACCAGCGCAGGCTTATCCAGAACAACCAGGAGATTGGCTACTATTCTCTGCACCGCAGGTTCGCTCTCGGTACGCGAAGAGACGTCGAGCTGACAGAAGACAACCTTGCCCTTGCCTTCCCGGTATTCGAGTAGCGGTGAATACTGAAGGTCAAAGCCGCAATCGGCCAGAGCCTTCCAGTTGCCAACCGAAGGTTTTTCGATCAGCACGGAAGCGACGTTGCCGGTATTGCCGCAGCGCCAGACGCGGGTGTTCTCGATCCCCGCCCAGAACCACTTGGGATTGCTCGCTTCGACCTCAGGCAGATTTTCGAGATATGGGGCGGTCATGGTTGCCGCGCCGCGCCAGTCGCGGAGCATGGATTCATCAATCCCACTGAAGACAGGATTCCCGGCACTACGGATATAGGCTGTGCGCATGCCGTGCACATTTATCCTGAAGCCGAGGCGTTTCTCAAGAACATCGGCACTCTGCTCAAACACCAGCACCCGCAGACCGTTCCTCACTCCGGCGATTGACGGAATTGCCCCGTTGCTGCTCACGCTCTCGCGTCCAAGAATAAGTAGGTCAAAGCCGCTCATGTCCGAATCAGCGTTTACTTCTTTATAGGCAACGCCGAGATTATCGAGGAGGGCTTTGCTCTTCTCCGCCGGATCAAAAAGGGCAATGCGGCTCTTCAGCTCCGGTTTATCAACAGGCGGAATTACGGTAAAGGAGAATTCGTCTGACTGCTCCTCTGCCGTGCCGACGGCGAAAAGGGCGACGATCCTGTAAGCGCCCGGATCCAGCTTTGAGGTATCGACATTAATGGCGAAGAAGGAAGGCTCGCCCGCTTCAACCGAAACATCGGCGGAGCCGGAAATAAGTTTTTCATTCGCACCGGAGGCTTTCACGCTCCACTCCCATTTGGCGTTGAGAGCTTCGCGCGAATCGTTGACGGAGATGAGCTGCTTCTCAAATACCTCGCCCTTGGTGAAGATGTGGCTCCGCTCGTTCCAGTTTTTGCCGTTGCCGCCGACATAGGCGATGACGGGGCGGTTCCATCTCTTCATGGTCGCGCCGAGATTGGTCGCCACCCAACCGTCGTCAGTACGGTCGTATATGTATTGGCTGCCCGGGTTGATCTTGTCCGGGACGATGCCGGGGCGCTTGAGATTTTTGAACGCATCCGGGTTGTTGACGGTGGAGAGGCGCTTGGTCCTGACCCAGAAGCCCTGCTGGTCCCACGGGAGCATGGCGGAGAGGCCCCACGTGCGATGGGCGCGCCAGTTCTCGCTGGCGAAGCGCGCCTGCACGTCGCGGTAGCTCTTGTCGTCGCCGCGCCAGATGGCGGAGAGGTTGCTCCATACAAATTCCTTGCCTTCGGCAAAGAGGCGCTCCTCGCGGCGGACCGCATCGCGCATCATACCGTTGAGGTTATATGCTTCCTGCCCGAGATATGGCGCGATGAACTCGGAGGCCCAAAGGCTCTGATAAGCTGGTGTGCGCCAGATGAAATGGGGCCCACGGTAGCTCGACCACGAAGCGATGTGCGGCAACCCCCATTCGACGAAGAAGACAGGCTTGACGCCATCCTTCGCCCAAT
>JAFGWW010000241.1 GCA_016936955.1 Planctomycetota bacterium
CTTCCATCTATACATCTTGATTTTTTTGCTTTATGCGTTAAATTTGCCATGGTATTCCTTATTTCGTATCCGACCCAACCGGAGAATCCCCCCTTACCGGGGAGAAACGGGCTTTATCTGTAGATCGGTAAAAAGTGGGGGATATCTGCAGATCTTTTGGTCAGATAATCAATTTCCGTCGAGGTTTCTTTAATTCTCATCAATTCTGCGGGGCCAGATCCCAAATAAGGATTTATAAATGATTGTCAGCACATATCTTTACAACCACGACCTGAATTGCTTCACCTTTACGGAAAAGCATGCAAAAAAATTAAAAAAAATGCTCCCCGAGCTCGAAATTGAGGTTTTCACCAATGCCGAGGCATTTACCAATGCTCTCGGAAGGACCGAAATCGCCCTCACCTGGACCTTCAGGCAGGAATGGCTGGATCTCGCCCCAAATCTCAGATGGATCGCCACCCCAGCCGCCGGAAAAGACTACTTCAGCATCACCCCGCCCCACGGCATGATAATGACAAACGGGCGCTTTCACGGCGAATTGATGGCGGAAACGGTTCTCGCCATGATGCTCGGCTCCTGCCGCGGAATACTTGACCTTGCCCGCATCGGCAAGGACATACCGTGGCCGAATAGGGAAATTGTGAACGCCATGCGCCCTCTCCGGGGCAGTCATCTGGCTATTCTTGGCTTCGGTCGGATCGGGGAGTGGGTTGCCAGGCTGGCCAAGCCTTTCGGCGTCAGGATTACCGGCATCAAACGCTCCGCTTGCCAGAAACCTGATTATTTCGACGAAAACGACAGGATTGAGACCATAAATAATCTGGAGCGCATATTGCCCGAAGTTGACCACCTTGTAATGGTTCTTCCGAGCGACGAGGAGACAAACGACCTCATAAACAGGGAGCGGCTTGCCCTCCTGCCCGGGCACGCATACATATATAATATAGGAAGAGGCAATTCAATCGACGAATCAGCTTTGGCCACAGCCCTCAAATCGGGTGGCATCGCCGGAGCGTGCCTTGATGTCTTCAAGGAAGAACCTCTGGGGGAAAGTTCCCCCCTGCACGAATGCGACAACCTTCTTATCATGCCCCACGCCTCGGCATTCTCGCCCAACTACATGGACCTCTTTGTCGAGGATTTCGTCGCTTTTTATCGGGAAAAGCTCGGATAACAGCAAAAAACAGAGCTATATCAGCTAAAATCAAGCCCCACCACAAAAACTAAGTTTTTACCACACAATCGCGTTTGCCGCCCCCACGCCAGTGCAATATAATGCAATCACAAAGGCATAATAGGGCAGAAAGGGAACATTCATGGCGCATCGCAAGAGCAAGGCCTTCACATTGGTGGAATTGCTGGTGGTTATCGCCATCATCTCCATCCTTGCGGGGCTTCTCCTGCCCGCCCTGAAAAACAGCCTCGATATGGCAAGAAGCATCAAATGTTTAAATTCCCTGAAAATGCTGGAACTTGGCTCCCATGCCTATTCAGATTCCTACGACGGGTGGGTGGTACCTGTGGCGTACAAGTGGGACGGCTCAGGATACGCGGAAAAGATGGAAAAGCCTAGCAGCATTCTCTACAAGTCTTTCGCGCAGATACTAGAGACCCCGGACTCAATAATCAATTCGGGGAAGATCGGTGCTACGACGGCAGCCTATATATGTCCCAGCGCTACGGGGATCTGGGAATGGAACGCCAACAATTACCCAAACGAGACAGACCCGAAGTATGACACCGACCCGAAATCTTTCAATTTTACATACTCCTACAGCGCCAACAGCGGACCTTTCGGGTTGTATGGAGCAGCATACGACCCTCTCGCCATAAAGAGCACCAAGATAAAACACCCGAGCAGACTGTCGCACTTCATGGACGGCCTCAGGCTGAATGTAGCCAAAGGCGGATCATGGTACAGCGCTTACGCCAACTCATACGCGAACAACCTTATAGAGCGGCACACCCTCTCATCTGTTACCTGCTACAGGCATAACGAAGGAGCCGGGGTTGGGTTTTACGACGGTCATGCAACACGAATACATTACAGTCAGTTCGAGTTCAACGCCGATTACTGGGATAATAATTAATGACGGAAGAAAAGGATGCATGCAAATCCCGCTTAAACTCGCAGGCATTCACCCTTGTGGAACTGCTGGTGGTTATCGCCATCATCTCCATCCTTGCGGGGCTCCTCCTGCCCGCCCTCTCCAACGCGCGGGAATCGGCTTACTCGCTGAAATGCGGCAATAACCAGCGTCAGATCGGCATCGGCCTGCAGATGTATCTGGATGCTTACGAAGGAACCTTCCCCTGCCCGCCCATGAAGTGCTATGTCCATAAGCTTCTGTACGAACAGGTTTATCCCGGCGACATCCCGACCCTGGAGACAATCTCGGTTTTTTACTGCCCCAAACTGACAAGCGACGAATACGGCAATTATGGCATACAGGTAAAGCCTGACGCCTATGCCGCCAGCGACCCCAAGTCATCTTTCCAATTTTACAACGGATACTGCCTGAACGAAGCAACCTACCGCTGGCAGAACCAGTCAAACCCCAACCCTTACCCGCGCATAGCCAAGATCTCGGCCATAACATCGGCTTCATCTTATCTGTACTCCTTCGACGGCAGGGGCTCGACATACGAAAAGCAGTCAGAAATCGACAGTCACCTTTCATTCCGCCATAAAGAGGCGGTCAACGGGCTTTATATGGACGGCCATATAAGGCAACATATTCCATACGTTTTTGTGGAAGACATCTGGTGGAAATAAACCGGCGCACCAACTGACCATCCTCACCCACATCTAACGCAACCCTCACCGTTTCTTTTGTTGACACAACCCCTCCCTGCACATAAGTTTTATGGTGGAAATTAAAGGATCTTCTTTCACGGGAGAATCGCCATGTCCACCCCAAACCCGAAGGATGACACCATGAGCAGCGACACCAAAGACCTCTTTGCCGGAATCGACATTGGCGGCACCAAGATCTATACTGTAATCACCGACGCAAACGGAAAAATCTGCGGCACCGGACGGAAGAAGACCAAGGCAGACAAGCTCGACTTCGCGGGGGTTATCGAGCGCACGGTTGATTGCGTGCATGACGCCTGCGGCAACGCGGGAATAGCCCTTTCCGACCTCAAGGCAGCGGGCGTGGGCGCGCCAAGCCCTATCCTCCCCGACGGCACGGCGGTCAACGCCCCCAACATGGGCTGGGAAAATGTACCACTGGTCAAGACCCTGGAAAAAGCCCTCGGCCTGCCAGTCTTCGCGGAAAACGACTGCAACGCCGGAACCCTCGGCGAGTATTATCTCGGCGGTGGGAAAGGCTCGAAAAGCCTGATCGGACTTTTCATGGGCACCGGCCTCGGCGGCGGGATAATCTATAGGGGCGAGCTCATCACCGGCGAGAACTGTATGGCTGCCGAGATCGGGCATATGATCGTGGTCGAAGGGGGGCGCCGCTGCGGCTGCGGACATTTCGGCTGCCTCGAAGCCTACGCATCAAAAACCGGCATGGGCAATAAATTTGCCCACGAAATAATCTTTCAGGGCCGCGAATCAATGCTGAAAGAAAAATGTGGCAAGTCTCTCTCCAACGTCCGCAGCAGCATCCTGAAAGAAGCTTACATCAAGAAAGACGAGGTGGTGGTGGAAACCCTCAACGAAGCCGCCCACTTCCTCGGCCTCGGCATCGGCAACATGATAACCCTACTCGCTCCCGACAAGGTTGTGGTAGGCGGCGGGGTATTCGAAGCGCTGGGAAAAGAACTCCTGCCCCTGGTACAGAAGTCGGCCAAGGCAGTAACCCACCCGCCCGCCTCATTCAAGGATACGAAAATCGTCCTCGCCACCCTGGGCGACGACGCAGTCGCCCTCGGCGCAATGGTCTACGCCCGGGAATGTATCAAGAAAGGCCATAAGTAAGGGCAGAATTTTCAAACATCAATGAAAAAAGGGGAACGCTTAATGCGCTCCCCTTTTGATTGTTAATCTGGTATTGAATACATATCTTTAGCTGGCGGCTTATGCCTGATTCCCATAGGCTCCAAAGGCAAGCCCAACCTTTTCCGGGCTTCTTCAAACTTCAACAAAAGAGGATGCTGTGGATAACTTACGGCCGGACAATAAAGAAATTCAGCGCCCTGAGTTATGGCTATATTTTTGACACTGTCTATAAATTCACCAACCTCTTCATCATCCCGTTTTTCCAAATCAAAAACACTTATAGCAATAATACCGCCTTGAGCTAATGCATTGAAAATGCATTTCTTCGCTTCTTGCGTAGACATACGCTTATCCGACATTTCAATAATTCTGCTCCGCGGTTCATCTATAGAGTGAATCACCACGTCGATATATTCGACTTGTGCGATTTGCCTTTCCTGCTTACAAGATGCAAACAGAACAAAAACTGACAGAGAAAGAACAAACAAGACCGCTCTATATCTCATAAACTTAAAACCTGTTCCCACAGTTATCGCAGAACTTCGAGTCGCGGTCGTTTTCGTTTCCGCAGGAGGCGCATACTTTCGCCTTAAGGATAGGGCTGCCGCATTCGTTGCAGAATTTGGCGTCTGTCTCGTTCCCGGCTCCGCATGAGGCGCAGGCCAAAAGAGCAGAATCGACTCCGGATTTCCCTCTCATTCCCTCGCTTATCCCCTGCCCTATGGCAGAGGCGACATTCTTGACGCCTTCTGCCGTACCCACGGCCATGTAATTGAAGGTGTCGCGCGCGACGGGGGCAGCCTCGCCGGCCACATAGCGGGCGATCTTACCCATATAGGCGAACTTGGTTATGCCCATCCCCATCGCCATTATGGGCATGCCGATGAAGGCGCACCAGAAAAGCTTGGGCGGCTCTAATGAACCGAAGCTGGAGAAGAAGTCGATCAGGCCTACGGCGAGTAAAATTCCGCCAACAGCCATCATCATGGGGCCTATCACCCGCAGCGCGGAACGCATCCCGTCATGGCCCGGATCAAGCCTTCGTCCATCATTCCCGTTCCTGTCATATGCCATATTTATCGCCTCCGTAAAAGATAACGCATTGTTTGCGAATCAGCCCACACCTTCAATAATCGTCATTTTCGGAAGTAACACAATTATAAATGCAAAGTGATTCTGTAACGCCAAAAGCAGAAGCCCCCCGAATACCGGAGGGCTTCCATTTGAATAATCGCATTACGCGAAGATTACGCGCCGGTGACGAAGACGCTCATCTTGGGGATTTCCTGAACTTCGGGCAGGGCGGACTCGCCCATAAGGTAGAGGTCAACCTGACGTGCAGCCTTGCGTCCGCCCGCGATCGCGCCAACCACAAGCCACGCGCCGGTCTGCATGTCGCCGGCGGTGAAGACACCGTCCACGCTGGACATGTAGGTGGCAGGGTTGCTCTTGACGTTGCCGCGCGGATCGTATTCCACGCCGAGGCCATCGAGCAGGCCGCTGTGAACCGGCTTGACAAAACCCATGGCGAGGACAACGAGGTCGGCCTTGATCTCGAAGTCGCTGCCTTCCACATTCTCCATTGACCACTTGCCGGTCTTCTTGTCCTGGGTCCACTTGACCTCGTGGCCCTTGAGCCCCTTCACCTTGCCGCCTTCGACGATGAAGTTGTCGGTAGCAACGCTCCAGCGACGGTGGCCGCCTTCTTCGTGGCTGCTGCTGGTGCGAAGCATGTAGGGCCAGAGCGGCCAGGGGGTGGTCTCTTCGTCGCGCCCTTCCGGGGGAACCGGCATGAGCTCGAACTGCTCGACGCTGTTGGCGCCCTGACGCAGGGCGGTTCCGAGACAGTCGCTGCCCGTGTCGCCGCCACCGATGATGAGCACATCCTTGCCGGTTGCGAGGATCTCCTCGTCGGCCGGAATCTTGTCGCCAGCAACGCGGCGGTTCTGCTGGATGAGATACTTCATGGCCTGATAGATGCCTTCGGCCTCGCGTCCGGGAACGGAGAGGTCGCGGGGTTCCATGGCGCCACCGGTGAGGACGATGGCGTCAAACTTTTTCTTGAGCTCGTCGGCGGAGACATCAACGCCAGCGTCGACGCCGCACTCGAACTTGACTCCCTCGGCCTTCATCTGCTCAACGCGACGGTCGATAACCATCTTCTCGAGCTTGAAGTCGGGGATGCCGTAGCGGAGGATACCGCCCGGCCTGTCGGCTTTTTCATAGAGAGTAACGTCGTGACCGGCGCGGCAGAGCTGCTGCGCGGCGGCAAGGCCCGCAGGGCCGGAACCGACAACAGCGACCTTTTTGCCGGTCTTCTCCACCGGGGGCATGGGCTTGACCCATCCTTCAGCCCACGCCTTCTCGACGATGGTAAGCTCGATCTCGCGGATCGAGACAGCCTTGTCCGCAAGGCCGACCACGCAGGAAGCTTCGCAAAGTGCGGGGCAGATGCGGCCTGTCACGTCGGGGAAGTTGTTGGTGAGGTGGAGGCGTTCGGCAGCCTCTTTCCAGCGGCCGCGGAAAACGAGGTCGTTGAACTCGGGGATCGAGTTACCCAGAGGGCAGCCCGAGCCGTGGCAGAAAGGCGTGCCGCAGTTCATGCAGCGCGCGGCCTGCTCTTTCATCTCGTCTTCGCTGAGCCAGTTGTACATTTCCTTGAACGTCTTGAGACGTTCATCTATAGCCTGCTTAGAAGCGGTTTTCCGCTCTATATCCATAAATCCGGTTGGCTTACCCATTGGTATTTCCTTTCATGGCGCTCACTGATGTTTTCCATCACCCGTGCCTGCGCTACGCCTGTTTTACAACCTCGGCCTCGGTCTTGCGGGCATTAAGCTCGATCGTCTTCATCTGACCCAGAGCCCTGCGGTACTCGATGGGCATGACCTTGACGAAGAGGGGAAGAACCGTATCCCAGTTGGCGAGCATCCACTCCGCGCGTTTGCTGCCGGTGAACTTGAGGTGATTCTCCACAAGGGTGCGGAGGGTATCGATATCCTCTTTCTCGGTCATGGGGTCGAGATCGACCATGCCAAGGTTGCAGCGGAGGTCGAAGTCCTGATGGGGGTCGTAGACATAAGCCACGCCGCCGGACATGCCAGCCGCGAAGTTGACGCCGGTCTCACCCAGAACCACGGTAACGCCTCCGGTCATGTATTCGCAGCAGTGGTCGCCCACGCCTTCGACGACAGTCTTCGCGCCGGAGTTGCGGATACAGAAGCGCTCGCCCGCGAGGCCGTTGAAATACGCCTCGCCAGCGGTCGCACCGTACAGGGCGACGTTGCCGATGATGACGTTCTCGGTCGGCTCGATGGTGGCGTCGGCCGGAACCCTGATAATCACCCTGCCGCCGGAGAGACCCTTGCCGACATAGTCGTTCGAATCACCGGTGAGGCTGAAGGTAACGCCTTTGCTGAGGAACGCGCCGAAGCTCTGACCGGCGGAACCGGTAAAGTTAACCTTTATGGTGTCTTCAGCAAGGCCAGCATTGCCGTATTTCTTGGCGATGTGGTAGCTCAGGGTCGCGCCGACGGTGCGGTCGGTGTTGCGGATGCCGGAGTCGAACTCGACCGGCTTACCGCTCTCGATCGCATCCTTCGCCTTCTCGACGAGAGTCCAGTCGAGGACGTTGTCGGTGCCGTAATCCTGTTCCTGCTGGTGATAGATGCCAACGCCTTCGGCGGTCTTGACCTTGTGGAAGAGCCTGGCGAAATCGAGGGTGCTGGCCTTCCAGTGGTCGATGCCGTCGCGCTTCTTGAGAAGATCGGAACGGCCGACCATCTCGTTGAGGGTGCGGATGCCGAGGCTCGCCATGACTTCGCGCATTTCATTCGCAACGAAATACATGTAATTTACGAGGAAGTCGGGGCTGCCGGTAAACCGCTTGCGGCAGCGTTCATCCTGAGTGGCAACGCCGACAGGACAGGTGTTGAGCTGGCACTTGCGCATCATCACGCAACCGAGGGTGATGAGGGCGCCAGTACCGAAACCGAATTCTTCCGCTCCGAGCAGAGCGGCGATGGCACAGTCGCGGCCGGTGCGCATCTGACCGTCGGTCTGGACGCGGATGCGGCTGCGAAGGTCGTTCTTGACGAGGGTCTGGTGGGGCTCGGAGAGGCCGAGTTCCCACGGCATGCCCGCGTGCTTGATCGACGAAAGCGGGCTCGCGCCGGTTCCGCCGTCACCGCCGGAGATGAGAACAAGGCTCGCCTTGCCCTTCGCCACTCCGGCAGCGATGGTGCCCACCCCGGCCTCGGAGACGAGTTTGACGCTCACGTGGGCATTGGGGTTGGCGTTCTTGAGGTCGAAGATAAGCTGCGCAAGGTCTTCGATCGAGTAGATATCGTGGTGCGGCGGCGGGCTGATAAGCGAGACGCCAGGGGTCGAATTCCTGACCTCGGCAATCTCGGCGTTGACCTTGTGGCCCGGAAGGTGGCCGCCTTCGCCGGGCTTGGCGCCCTGGGCGATCTTGATCTGAATCTCGTTACAGTTGGCGAGATACTCGGCCGTTACGCCAAAGCGGCCGGAAGCAACCTGCTTGGTCATGCTGCAGCGGTTGTCGCCGTTCGGGAGGGGCTTGAAGCGTTCGGGATCCTCGCCGCCCTCGCCGCTGTTGGAGCGCCCGCCGATGCGGTTCATCGCAATGGCCAGCGTCTCGTGCGCCTCGGCGCTGATGGAGCCGAAGGAC
>JAFGWW010000242.1 GCA_016936955.1 Planctomycetota bacterium
ATGCCCCGCCCGATCCCCGCGCCACCCCAGAGGATAGCCACCTCTTCCGGGTTGATCGCAGAAAGCCCATATCGCGTTTCAACCGTAAAAGGACTGGTGGTGAGAGTGCCGGAAAGGCGCGTGTCATTATCCATTACCAAGATATCACTGGCGCCCCGCTCCACGTCCATGCTCTCAAGAAGGGTTACCACATGCTGGAAAGCAGGCCCGACATCCATCGAATCGCCACCGTTCCGGATATTGAAATTCCTGACCGTCTTTGCCAGTTCCTTCGAAAGGTGGGGATCGACCAGAAGCTTGCGCTTGTAGAAAGTATTGAAAAGGTCCGGTACGGCATTGCCCATGATGCTGGTGCGCTGGGCGACATAATGGAGGATACTTGCGGTTTCCTTGGGCTTTATGGTGAGAGTATAGTTGAAAGTATAATCGCGGTTCTGCATGACCATAGGCGTTACTGGCGCTTCGCTCTTCTGCTCACCGAGCAGGAACATGACGCAAGGCCGGCCGTTCGTCATCGCCATCAACCCGACGTCTTTCTTGTCGAGGGTGCCGCCAAAGGGAAGGCCTGCCGAGGAAAGGGTCTGCTGCCCCTGCGAACCTAGTCTGCTGCGCACGGTTACGGTAACAGTCGCGCTACCCTGTCCGCTATTTTCGAACACCTCAAGGTAACGGCAATAACCTTCTTTCGAGTTGACCCATATACGACGGGTAACGCTAATATTATTGATGTTCGGGTTGGATAGGACAAGGTCTGCCCCATCCTTGGTCATCATCTGCTGGGTTGAGTTGAAATTCATGCCGTTGACAAGCAGGTAAAGGCCGCCATCAAAGCAGTCGTTAAGCCCGTCCTCCACCCCGCCCCGGTTCGATATATCCCAGCGAAAACCAAGGCTGTCCTGGCGTTGCTGCATATTTGCAGGAATAAGCTCCTCCTTATCCGCCCCGAAAGCGGAAAAAGAAGCAGCCAGCAACGGCAAACAAAACGCAAATGACCTTAAAATGACACAAAAGCCCCCTAAACGCCCCTTACTCATACACTCTCCCCGATTTACGAAAAGCCGGTGAATACCCAAAGGCTTATTGTAGTTTAGACGCGAGAATCCTTCATCCGGTTCAAAAAAAGCGAAAAAAAGTGCGCGTCAATTTTTACCGTAAAGAAAAAGCAGGATTTTCCCGCACAAAACAAGTCTTCTCCCGCTTGATGCCATGCAATCGACACGCTGTAGCCCTAAAGCTATCAAATACCCCAAATATTGTCTATTACAAAAAACGAGGCAGAATGGAACCGCCATCCTGCCTCGCAATAATATTTATTTATCGCCGGGCATAAGCAACTTGACGCGTTGGTTTAGGCCTTTATTGGATCTTTGTGTCTTCTAGCAGCCAAAGACAGAATGCTTGGCAATTGAGAAGGTTTTTTCGTCTATATTATTTCCAAAGGCGTCACGGTCGTATTCATATGGTAATCTGGTTTGAATATCCCGGACTATCCGCTCTTTCATCTTGGCAAGAAAATCATCGTGAACTTCTGGCTTCAACCGCAGGCAAGCAAGTGCTCTTTTTTCGTTTGATGACTTAAGTACAATCTCAGGAGCAGTGTCACCCTCGGAAATTTCTAGTTCATCAAATAAAATATCGTATTTGTCATGCCAAGTACTATAAGAGAGTTTATCAGTCCACCCTATAGCTTTCGGAACATGTAAGTGATAAGCCAAAACCCCATCCTCAAACCATTTGACGACCCCAACCAGCGGCAGCATAAGATGATAACCAAGGTTATCTCTAAATATGAATTCGATGTAAGTCATTTTTCCTCACCCCACCGTCAATTCAATTTAAACAGGTTACTCTTCAATATCCCTGTGTTCGCTGTCCCACTCGAAGCGCATTGCGTCGAGCGCGAGGGATTCGTCGGGGGAGATGGTTACAATAGAACTGGTCTCTGCCTCCAATCCGGATATTGCCCCGCGTTTGGAGTTTGAAACGCCAAGAGTCATGCTGGGATGAAGGAAAACGGTGAGGCTTCCCGAGCGTTCACGCAGCATTGCCCGCAGGCGGCGCACAACCTCAAGGGCAAGGACATCCGGACTCTTTGCAAGGCCGGAACCACCGCATGAGGGGCAGACGGTAAACAGGGTGCCGCGCAAGCTCTGGCGAAAACGCTGACGCGTCATCTCCATAACGCCAAGGGAGCTGATGGGCAGAACCGTAGCGCGCGAACGGTCGCGCCGCATGGCCACACGCATACGCTCCTCAACCTTCTTCCTGTCGCCAGCCGATTCCATATCGATAAAGTCGACCATGATCAGACCGCCCAGGTCGCGCAGGCGCAGCTGCCGAGCAATCTCTTCCGCCGCTTCAAGATTTATGGCGAGGATCGTCTCGCGAGTGCTGTCTCCCTTGCGGAATTTCCCGGTATTGACGTCGATAGCGACCAGAGCTTCCGTCTGCTCTATCACGATAGAGCCTCCGCTATGCAGGTTTACCGTGCGGGAGATAATCTTGCCGATCTCCTCCTCCACGCCGTAATAGTGGAAGAGTGGTTCGCTGTATGTGTAAAGATGAAGGCGGTCCTCAAACTCAGGCATCGCCTGATGGAGAAACTCCTTCGCCCGTTCATACTCCTCCCCGCCGTCTATCAGCAACTCCTCGATATCGCCGTAAAGATAATCGCGAATCGCACGAATAACGAGGTCGCTCTCCTGATATATGGTCGACGGAGCCTTGACGCTCTTGGTTCTCTTTACAATCGCATCCCACAGGCGCAGGAGATAGTCGAGGTCGTTCTCAAGCTCCTCCTTGCCCTGCCCCATACCGGCGGTGCGTATGATAAAACCGTGGTCGCCGGGTGGGTTCAGCATATCAAGGGCGGCCTTGAGCTCGGCCCGCTCCTGCTCGTCGCGGATTTTGCGACTCACCCCGCGTTTTTTCACGGCCGGCATGAGAACCAGATACCTGCCGGGCAGGGATATGTACGTCGTAAGGCTCGGCCCCTTGGTGGAAACGCTCTCGCGCGTAACCTGAACCAGAACCTCCTGCCCCGGCGCAAGCATATCTTCAATCGAAGGCTTCTTGCCTTTACCCGGCGCCTTGCGCTTCTTTTTCTTCAGGATATCGTCGTAACCCCCAAAAGGAGGAACGACATCGCTTACATGCAGGAAACCGTTTTTCTTCCCGCCGATATCAATAAACGCGGCCTGCAGGCTGGGCTCGATATTCTGCACCTTGCCCTTGTAAATATTCCCGTATTTAAACTCACCACCGCCGCGCTCGATGTAAAGCTCTTCAAGCCTACCACTGTGGGTTATCGCGACCCGTATCTCCTCCGGGTCGACGACATTCATCATCATGCGATGCTGAACATCCTTATTCACGTCTGTGCTCCTGTTCCGTCCTCTTCCCAAAATATATCTCCGCATGATCGACACAGCGTTACCCATAGGACAGTTCCATGTCGATCTTCTGTATATCAATTTCAGCAGGGTCAATTCCAACCAGTTTGCATACCTGCTCCACTATTTCAGCCGCCCTGCCCGCGCCGGTGGGAGTATGGCCGAGACGGATAAACAACCTGTCCCCCTTGGCCTCCAACCCCTCCAGATATGGCCGCACATCAACCTCACGGCGCTTGGGGCCTATCCCACGCTCAAGAAGGATGTTGCCCTTTGCCATGACATCAGCCACCGCCTGCACCAAGGCGTCCGGCGCAACGTCACCAAACCCGCTTGCACAATAAGTACAGTTTTTAACCTGTCCGCCGTGTTTGCTGGGAGCCATAGCAACAGCACTGGTTATATGTAGAAGCGGTTCCGTAGCTTCACCCAAAGCCGCCGCCGCTTTGCCCGAGTCAACCTTCTCGTAAAACTCCATCTCAATGGTCTCGCAAAGGGACGAGGTACCGAGGCCCAAAGCGTGAGGAAAGACCATGCGCATTTGCGGGTTGAACCCAGAGGTCATCCTGACCGGCAATTCAGCACGGGACACTGCTCTGCGAAAGAAACGCATAAGGTCGTGATGGGAGAAAAAGCGGGCCGCCCCCGTCTTCTCGAATCTGTATGAAATCTTATCTACAAGTTCCTGCAAGGCGATCTCTTTTCAACCAACCGGTTGTAATTAAACAAGTTACGGTGCCGAACAAACAAAATCGGGCGACCCCAGTCAAGCCGAGGCCGCCCTAAGATTTAGCTTATTTTACCGTTATTCAAGGTCGGCGTCAATAAAATCTGTACCACCAAGATTCGCCGCCATGTTGCGTACTTCCTCAAGCTCGTCCTTGAACTCGTCGGCGGACTGGGGCCCTAGAATCGTGGGCGTAATCAGAATCATGACATTCTGCTTGAACTTGGTGCTGCTGTTATTCCTGAAAGCCCTTCCGATCACAGGGATATCGCCAAGAACCGGAACCTTGCTGTTTGTCTTGGTCATGGTATCGTTGATCAGACCGCCGATAACACCAGTTTCCTGGCTCTTGAGCATCATCTTGGTCACGACAATCTTCTTGGACGTCTTGGGCAGACGGAGTTCGTTCGCCGTGCCTTCGCCGAAGACTTCCCACTCGTCGTTAAAGTCTTCCGTCTTCGGAACAACTTCAAGAATAACCTTGTTGTCGGTCCCGCACACGTGGGGAACGACGATGAGCTGGACACCCGCAGTTATCGGAGGACGAACTTCGCGGTAGCCACTCTCGGAACCGGCATCGGTGGTGTTAACATAAAATTCGGCATAGCGCACGATACGTCCGACATGGATAGTAGCTTCCTGGTTATCAAGGGCAACAATCTCCGGCGCCTGGACAACCTTGACATCGCTGTTCGTCTGGGCAATCTTGAGGGTAGCCTGCAGACTGGCAAGGCTCATGGTACCGAGCGAGTATGTAGAGATCGGTTCGGCAGCTTCAGGTGCCGATTGCCACGTGAACCCATCTTTAAGCCAAGCTACTTCATCAAGCGCCTGCGGACCGTAAGGGGCCTCGAACATCGGCTGGAAGACACCAAGACGTTCAGAAGTGAAGTTTTCTTCCGTCAAGGGGAATGTTGTCTGCCATTCCGGACCCTGCACCAGAGCACCGGAAATACCGTTTGACCAATTGATGCCTGCATCATGAGTGTCATTATAAGTACGCTCAAGAATGCGTACATTAATTTTAACCTGAAGCGGTTCCTTGTCGAGCTGCTTGATAAGATCCAGCATCTCTTCAATCTGGGTTGCGGTATCCTTGATGACCAGGGTATTGGTTCCCTGCTCATAGCTGATCGAACCATCCGCGCTCTTTACCTGATTTAGAACGGTCATGAGAGAGCTGACCGCGCTGGAGGCACCACTGCTCGTGCTCTTGGTTTTCTCTACATAATCACTCTCGAGAGTAGGAACATAGTTCGTTCCGCCCGGCTGGAGATATTTCAGGCTCACGGCCTTGATTATCTGCTGCGCTGCTACGCGCTCAGGCGTGGTGATACGGATAATTCCGCTCGGTTCCTTGACCTGGATAAAGCCGTTCGCCTTGAGGATACTGTCGAGAGCGTCCTTCCACGGCACATCGTGAATGTTGAAACTGACGGTACCCTGAATCTCGGGGCCGATGATGATATTAACCTTCGCATCGGTAGCGATAAGCTTGATGACGTTGGCGATATCCATATTCTTCACGTCAAGCGTTACGCGCGGCGGCCTTTCGAGGAGGACGATGCCGTTCGCCTGTTCGTCGTCATTGACGACAAAGCGATATTTATTCGCGATGTAATCAACAGCCGTACGCCAGGTGACGTTGGTCAGCTCGACGGTGACAAGCATACGCTTGAGCTCTTCGAGCTCTGCTTCGTCATCAACGGAGATCTTTATATTGACCCCTCTTGACGCCTTGCTGACATAATCAAGGACACGCTCAAGAGGAACGCGGCGATAGGAAACCGTGATCCTGGAGATAGCGCCCTTGCCGACGCCCTCAGAGGCCGGCATGCCATCATCTTCCGCCCGCAACCCACAAGCGGAGAAGAGACAGAAACCCGCCACCAGAGCAACAACCAGTTTCTTCCGAACGTTCAAAACAGACATCCACGAAAACATGGATCACCTCCCTATAGGCAATTTGCCGCTTTCCACTGGAGCTTCACCGACTACCTTGCGGAACCGCTGGCCTTTGTAAATGAACACAACCGCATCTTCTTCTATAACTTCTATCTGTACCGGAGTAGCACCCGCATCCTTGAAGCGTACAATACCACCCGGTTCGTAAATTTCGCCGTTGATTACCACAGCCGAGCCGCTCGGAGTCCAACGCAGACCCTTCAACTCAATATTCAGGCCCTCGAACTCTTTCTTGATATCAAGCGCCTGCTGAAGTCTCTTCGCCGTCCTTTCATACGAAAGCATCTTACGGTAAAGGTCGTTAACATCCGGGTCGGTATCCATCATCCTCTCGCCGCCCCAGACCGCCGCCATCTTCTTCTTAGCCGCATCGCCAGCCTCGATAGCTTTTGCATACTGGTGGTCGAGTATCTGGATCTCCATTATCTCGATAACCCCTGCAAGATAATTGACCCTGTCCTCTTTCTTGATCATATCTTTAAGCTTGCTCGTCACATCTCCAGCGCCAGCCTTCGTTACGCCAGCCCCCCCTGCACTCTCCTCTTCGGTCTTGTTTCTGAAGGTGAAAGGGTCACGACCGCCGGAGATATAGGCAAAGCGCTGATGATCCATCAAGGCTTCAAGCGTATCCGGTTCCTGATTCTCCTCTTCCGCCTTTGCTTTCCCGC
>JAFGWW010000243.1 GCA_016936955.1 Planctomycetota bacterium
GAATGTTCATCTGCTGGCGCAGGCATCCGGTGTCGGCACAGTGGAGCATGTTGCGCGGCGCGCCGTTATATCCGGTTGCCAGAATGCGCTTGTCCTTTACGACCACCGCCCCGACCTTCCTGCGCAGGCAGGTGCTGCGGCTGGATACCTGATGGGCTATGGTCATGAAATACTCGTCCCAATCCGGGCGCTTTTGCATATTAATACCTTCTATAGAGGCGGTTTATGACACAAAATCACTGCAAAGCATATTCGTTTCCCCTTTCCGGGTCAACAGCGCATTTCCGGTTGAAGTGGAATAATTTGACTGCATTTCCGGGCCTCCGGTGGCCGATAAAAATGTAGGTTGATAAGTATTTGTGTCAGGGATTGAGCTCCGATGCGCGAAACACTGAAAAACGTTGCGGTTTTCATCGTCTTTATCGTTTCCATAATCTTGTGGAACTCGGCGCGGGATTTCATATCCCCAAATTTCGATTTCAGCCATGGCAAGACCGTTCTGCTCTGCGTATGGTCGGTTTGCGTGGTTATCATATTCCACCTGCTGTACCATTTTCTCGGGAAGAGTTCGGAAAAAATCATTTACCTTTGGACGCTTTTCTCACTGATCCTGACGGGCGGGCTGGTTTACTTTGATAAAATTCCTCTTTACTGAGGGATAAGATGTTTGGCGCTCTTATAGGGCGCCATGCGCGCGGGGCAGGAGTGGCTTGGGAGATTGGGCTCCCTCGTCACTCCTGCGTTTTTTGTTTCTGGCGGCACTATGCAAGAATCCGGCCCCGTATATTATGATATCCATCTCCATCTTGCCGGTTGCGGATGCGGCGGTACAGGGTGTTGGCTTAATCCGAAACGGAAAAACAGCTTCGCCTTTTCCATGATCCGCCGGCTCAACCATATCTCAAAAACCGAACTAGACAACATGCTTGAAGAATCCCTATGGGGGCGCATCGCAGGGTGGCTCGCGGAGATGCCTTATTACCGCGTGGTAGCTCTCGCTCTTGACTGGGCGCGTGAAAATGACGGCGAGTTGAATAAAAGCCTGACCGATATTTACGTGCCTAACGATTATGTAATTCGCCTTGCGGAAAACAATCCGCAGGTACTTGCCGGAGTCTCGATTCATCCTTACCGTAAAGACGCGCTTGATGAACTCCGCCGTTGTGCGGAGCACGGCGCGGCGCTTGTTAAGTGGCTTCCTGTAAGCCAGAACATCGATCCCTCCGATCCGCGTTCCGTAGAGTTCTGCAAGCTTCTTGCGGAATATAAACTGCCGCTACTCTGCCATACCGGTTCGGAAGGGGCGACCCGTAATATTAATAAAGAGTTTAATAATCCTCTTGTCCTGAAGACGGCGCTGGAGCAGGGGGGGACTGTTATCGCCGCCCACTGCGGGATGCGCAGCCTGCCGATAGATAAGGATTATTTCGACGTGTGGAAGGGGATGCTGGGCGATTATCCGCACCTGTGGGGAGATACGGCCGCATGGTTTGGGTTCCGCGCAAGGAAAGCAGCGAGGGAGCTTAAGGTCGGCGGCTTTACTGATCGACTCATCTACGGCAGCGACTGGCCGGTTCCGTCCAGTCCGTGGTGGCTGCTTGGGCACCTTCCGGTTCGGGAAATACGCAAGCTGGCAGAGATAAAAAATCCGTTCATGCGGGATGTGGAGACGAAAAAGGCGATGGGTCTGCCGGAAGAAGTCTTTACTCGCGCGGCGCAGATTCTTCGGCCTTCGTAATTGCGTAGAGCTTGAAAAATCCGGTGTCGGCAATCTTCTCTGCGACCCAGCCTTTATTTATTCGAGAGCCGCTGATGTGTTCGGCCATAATGATTGCATTATCGGGAGAGCAGGCGATAAAGAGCGGCCTTTTTGAAAGTGACCTGTCAGTCAGTCCCCCTCTGGCGATAGATTCGTAATTGTGCACCTTTGTCTTATAGGGGCCGAATCCATCGCCATATTGATTCGCGATAATATAAATAAGCGAATAAAGATCGCTGTTGTCGGCAAAGAAAGAAAAGGATCTGTCTTTTGCCGCCTCGTCAACAATCTCCAAAATCTCCCGTGGCTTGAATCCGTTCATATAATAAAGGTCGTACAGGTCCTGCGGACGGTCTTCGCTGGTGTAGCGGTCTGCGTATCCGGCGTTGTCGCCTTCCCGAACTTTTCCGCAGATCGTGAGGGCGAGGCAAAGGGCAACCGCGGCCGCGAAGGCGTTAGTTTTGCCCAGACGTTCAAGCCCCTTCGTTGATATCATGCCGAGAGATGCATACCAGATCGGCAGCAGGGGGATGAGATTACGCGGGAATGGCTTGTTCGGCATCGCCAGAAGAAACATAAGCGGCACCGCAATGCAGGCCAGCAGCATGGCAATAGGGCAGGGGGCGCAGACATTTGGTGCTTTATCCTTGCCTGAATCGGCTATGCAAGTTTTTCCGCCCGTGACAATCCCGTAGCAGCCAAGCAGGAAAAATGGGGCGAGCCACCAGTAATCAACCAGTGTGGCCCACAAATAATGGCTTGTCACATAAGACACTGTGAAACCAGTTTTGAAGGTGGCGGCGCAGTTTGCCATTTCCTTCAATATGTTAATGTAAGCCAGCCCACCCAGCGCCGGAGAAATGAAGAGCCAGAGCATGGCTGTCCTGTTCTTTTTTATTCCGGGGTCGCGCCTGTAGATTTCAAATGCAGCCCACGCGGATAGGCAGAGAACCGGGATCACATTGGTGGGAAGGGTTGCGACGGCTATCACTGAGGCCAGTGTATAAGCGAGATATGTCCACCACCGCGGCTGTTCAAGATGATAAGCGAGGGCAAAGAATGCGGCCGAGACGGGGAGCCATGAGAATGGATAGCCGCGAAGTTGGAGCGAGAAATTGAGAACCACATGGCTGGTGCCGAAGAGCAGGGCGGCAACTGCCGCGCTCTTCCTGTCGGCCAGTTTGGCGGTGCCGCTTATAAGCAGGATGAGGCTTGCGGAGAGGGTGAGTAGCGGGAGCAGCCGCAGCATGGCGATGTTGTATTCCCCGCCCAGCATCCTTTGCCAGAGCGTAAGGCACGCGCTGAAAAGCACATGATTGTTCGGCGCGGAGTAATCGGTAAAGGGTTTGAGGATATCCCCGCTTGCGTAATGGATAAGGGTGTAGGCTTCGTCGTACCAGATCTCGTCTGCGAGGTGCGGCGCGCAGAGGTATAGGACAATCCCGATTGGTATGCAGTAGGTGAAGACGACGGGGAGGATGCCGGAATTATGCTCTTCCGCTTGAGACTCTGGCATGACGGCTCCCGTTTACTGTCTGGATTCTAGGACTAGTGACGCTTCAGGGTGCGCTCGCGGATGCGGCTGATCTCGCGGTCCTTGAGGGTGTTGCGCTTGTCGTACTGCGCCTTGCCGCGTACTACGCCGATCTCGACCTTGGCCTTGCCCCGCAGGAAATATATGCTCAGGGGGACGATGGTCAGCCCCTTCTCCTCAATCTGGGAGCGGAGCTTGCGAATCTGCCGTTTGTGGGCAAGGAGCTTGCGGTTGCTGGTTGGAGTATGATTCAGGCGGTTGCCGTGGCTGTATTCCGAAACCGTGAGGCCGATCAGGAACAGTTCGTCGTCGCGCACGTTTGCGTAAGAGTCGCCGAAGGTGACGTGGCCGTCGCGGAGGCTCTTGACCTCCGTCCCCTGCAGGGCGATTCCGCATTCAAGCTTGCTGATTACCTCATAATTATGGAAGGCGCGTTTGTTCCGCGCCACAAGCTTGATCCCGTCGCCGGAATCTTTCTTTTCTTTGGTGTTATTCTTCTTTGCCATTCTTTTCCACTTGCCGACCGGTGCTACTCGGATGGTTCACTGGGAGTGTCGTTGTGCTTTCCGGAAATCAACCCCCGCGAGAACATTTTCAAACGGTCGAATTTGGATAGGCCGTTCACTTCCTTTTCACCTGGCTTATCTTCCGGATAGGCTGCCTCATCCTCCGCACAGGTCTCCGGGGCATCTTCTTGTAAGTCTGCATCATTATCATCTGAATCATTATCATCTGAATCAGGCTGGCTCTCGTCGGCGTCTTGCGCTTCTGCCGGTTCTTCGCTTATCAGTGTTGATTCAGAATCGGCATCCTGCTCGTCCTCTTCCGCTTCAATTGCATCAGGCTCTTCGTCCAGTTCGGCTTTCGCCATATCCTCTTCCGGTTCGTCTTCCGTGAATATGGTTGTCTGGCCGTTGTCTGATTCCCCTGAGGTGTCTTTGCTCGCATTTTCGACGGGTGCCATTTCGATTTCAAGAGCGGCGAGAAAACTACCGAAGCGCTCGTGGTTCCGCTCGTCGATCTGGACCAGATGCTCGTGGGCGATGCGGATATGTTTCATGCGCCGCGCCGGGTCGCCACCGGGCAGGAGACACTCGGTCTCGACAGATTCAATGACGAACCGTTCCTTAACCGGAACCAGCCCCCAAACGCCGAGCATCTTCAGAAGCTTGCGGCATTCCTCGTTGACGTTGAGGAGGCAGAGCCACCCGCCCTGTTCGTTGACCCTGAAGTTGATAGCGATGATGGTCCCCATGAAGGTGGAGTCCATGCCGCTGCACTTGTCGAGGTCCAGTGCGAATTTTCTGAAACCGGCGGCGAGGGACTCCTTTACAAAATCCTTCATCGTCAGGCTTATATTCATGTTCCCGAGGCCGACCACCCTGATCAGGACCGAGTTGCCTTCGCGTGCAACCTCTATATAACCTGGCGGTTTGGGCCGGGATTGCTTCGAATCGTTCATTTTTTATGGCCTTTCGGCTGCATATCATGCTGCTTTGCTGGTTGACCTGAAAATGATATTAGTTCCAGTATAATTCTACAACCATTTTCTGGCTTTATAAAGATGTTTACGTGAATTATATGAATGTAGTCAAAACCTCTGTGGGTGGTCAATTCCCATGTGCTTGTGACGATTAAATTGCATTGCTCCTGCTTTTCATGAATATACGTCAACCCCTTCCGCTCTGGCGGTATGCTTTGGGAGAGTTCTTCATGTTGCGCCGAAAAACCTTACTGAAATATAGCGGGTCGTCATAGCCAACGCGCCTTGCAACTTCGGCGATGGGTTCGCTTGTCATCTGCAGCAGCTCGCCCGCGCGGCTCATGCGGTAGTCTTCGATAAACTTCATTGGCGTGCATTGCATCTGGTTCTGGAAAAGGTGGCAGAAGCGGCTTACCGATAGATGGCAGATCTCAGCCATGTCGGAGAGGCTGACCTTTTCCGAAAAATTCTGGCAGAGATACTCCAGCACTTCCTGGATACGCTCGTCAGTTTTCTGGCGTTCTGATATAGGATTTACCGTATCAAGCCAGAGAAGCAGGTTCTCCACCAGATTCATCAGCATCTCCTGCCGTCGGGGCATGACGCTCTGCATGGTCGATACCATCTCCCTGTAAGTTGCGCACACCTTTTCCCGCATCGCGATGTCATCTATCTTGAAATGAAGAACTCCGTTGGGGAGCGTGGGCCAGTCGAGAAGCTCGCGCCAGCCTGCGCGCAGGGGAAATACTACCCAGTAGTGGTTCCAGAATGGAGCCATGACGTAATCGTGCTTCACGAGCGGCGGAAAGCAGAAGATTGTCCCTTCCTCCATGATGAAGTGGTCATCGTCCCAGTTGATGCGCACGGCACCGCTGGCGACATATTCCATAAGCCAACAGTCGATACCGCCGGGGCGGACGATGTTGTGGGGCGATTGGGCGTTGCTCTCGACCCATCCGGCGGTTCGGTGCAGCTTCATGGGCAGGGCGGCGTCATGGTTTTGTATCATAGCAAGATATTCCATATAGATAGCAAGAGGAACCATTGTTTAAGGCTTATTATGCGGTATAGTTGGTTTGCATTCAATGAGAATTGTCATGTGAGATACATTTATGATTCAGGCAGATCCACACACTAATCGGTATTCATAAGGGGATAGCGCCATGGGTGGAAAATTCAAGTGGGGAATAATTGGGCCGGGTAATATAGCCAAGAAATTCGCGACCGGCCTCAAGGAGGTTGCGGACGCCGAGCTTTACGCCGTCGCTTCGCGAGATAAGGCCAAGGCTGAGAATTTTATCGGCGAGTTTGGAGGTGCGAAAGCTTACGGAAGTTATGAGGAGATGCTGGCCGATCCTGAAGTGCAGGCCGTATATATCTCTACGCCCCACGTGTTCCACAAGGATAACAGCATGCAGTGCATCCGTGCGGGTAAGGCGGTGCTTTGCGAGAAGCCGATGACCGTCAATGCTTCTGAAGCGCAGGAAGTGTTTGATGCCGCAGAGAAGGCCGGTGTTTTGTATATGGAGGCAATGTGGACACGCTTTCTCCCGATCATGGAGCGCGTGCGTAAGCTTGTGGCCGAGGGGGCTATAGGCGAAGTAAGGATGCTGACTGCCGATTTCGGGTTTCGCTGCGGATGGAATCCGGAGTCGAGACTGCTCAACCCGGCTCTCGCCGGTGGTGGCTTGCTGGATGTCGGCATCTATCCCATATCATTTTTCAGCATGCTTTTCGGCGAACCGGTCACGGTACAGGGAACCGCCCATATCGGAAAGACCGGTGTTGACGAGCAAGCCGCGTGGGTATTCGGATACGATGAGGGCAGGATTGCAATCGGTTATTCGGCAGTGCAGACCAGCACCCCGCACGAAGCTTATATCCTCGGCACTGAAGGGCGCATCCATATTCATGCCCCGTGGTGGGTGCCCTCAAGGATGACTGTGTCGAAAAATGGCGCTGACCCCGAGGAGGTGACCCTGCCTCCCGTCGGCAATGGTTACAACTACGAGGCGCAGGCGGTGATGGACTCTGTTCGAAAAGGCGAACTTGAGCACCCGCTGATGACCCATGCCGAGAGCCTGCAGATAATGAAAACCATGGACAAGCTCCGCGCCCAGTGGGGCCTCAAATATCCGGTGGAGTAAGCCGGGCGCTTTTCTTTCTCTTGAAAACCTTTATCACTGAATATTAAAACAAGGGGTGTCGCCATGACAATGCAATATGGAAAAATCGCCGGTATCGAAAAGAAAATATCCCGTCTTATCCAGGGCACCATGATGGTGAATGACAAGTCTCCGGAAAGTCTGGAAAAGGGCTTTGAAATTCTGGATATGGCCGTCTCGCTTGGCTGCAACGCCTTCGACACCGCCCACGGATACGGCGGGGGCGGAAGCGAACGGGGGATTGGAAAGTGGATGCAGACCCGGGGCAACCGTGAGGATATAGTCATACTCGACAAGGGCTGCCATCCCTACGACGGAAGAAAGCGGGTAACGCCGGAGGATCTCCGGAGTGATCTTAACGAATCTCTCGAACGCCTGCAGACCGACTACGTTGACATGTATGTGCTGCATCGTGATGATCCGGTCGTGGAGGTGGGGCCGATTGTGGAAGAGCTTAATCGCCATCTCGCAGCGGGACGCATAAAAGCTTTCGGCGGCTCCAACTGGACCCACCAGCGGGTCGAAGCGGCAAACGAATACGCCGAGAAGCACAACCTTGCTCCGTTCACCGTAAGCAGCCCCAATTACTCCCTTGCGCGGCAGGTGCAGTCACCGTGGGGTGATGATTGCGTGACTATCAGCGGCGATGAGAACAGGGGCGCGCGCGAGTGGTATGCCAGCAGGAAAATGCCCCTCCTCACGTGGTCGAGCATTGCCCGCGGATTCTTCTCGGGACGGTATGACCGCTCAAATTATAAAGACATCGCCAACGGCCCTGACGAGAGCTCTCTCCGCGCGTATTGCCATGAAGAGAACTTCCAGCGCCTTGACCGGGTTGCGGAGCTTGCCTCCGATAAGGGGGTGAGTATCGCCCAGATCGCCCTCGCTTATGTGATGAGCCAGCCTCTGGATATTTTCGCGCTGGTTGGTTGCTACACGCGCGAGGAGTTTTCGCAGTGTGTGGAAGCGTCAAATATGCGGCTCAGCCCCGAAGAATGCGCTTGGCTCAACCTGGAGGTGAACGCTGTAAAAGCCTGACAGGCTCGGGAAATACAGGTATTTGTTATATTCGTACAGCCACCTTGTCTTATGGCAGGGTGGCTGTTTTGTGGCTGATACGGATTATCCTTGCAGGCTCATCATTCCCATTCATGCTTGTCTGGCAATCATGCAACGCAATGCGTTGCATGCCTTTCCGTGGTCAGGGGCATACTTTTATCGCAATTTGTGTATCTTTTGCTTGGACAAATCAGGGGCAAAAAAATATGATTCTTCCTCTGGGGCAGCGGTGTCTGTTTCAGTATTGATCATGCAAGCAAGTGCCTCGCGCTTGACATAAGGAAAGTGAGATACTTTTGAGAAGACAGGTTTTGACCGAGGAGTATAACTACCTTAAAGGCATGCAGGTGTATGAAAAACCCATCTCCCGCATAGCCTCCATAGGGGTCAGTATTCCGGAGCGCAGGGTTGACAACAAGGAGATGGCTTCCATGGTGGATGCCCCCTGGGCGATCAAGACCATGCTTGCCAAGCTTATCAAGCGTACGACCGGCAATGAAGAGCGCGCATACTCCCCGCCGGGAACCAAGCCTTCCGATCTTGCGGTCGACGCGGCGCGCGACGCTTTCAGCAGGTGCAGCATCAAGCCGGAGGATATAGATACCATTATTTTCTCCAGCACCGACCTAGATACCTTTGAGCCCGCCACGGCCAGCCCCGTCTCGGCCAAACTGGGCCTCAAGTGCGTCAATTGTTTTGATGTTTCGAGCGCGTGCAACAGCGTCCTTCAGGCTATTAATGTATCTAACAGCCTTATCGCAACCGGTGCAGCCGAAAAGATCCTGATCGTCAGTGGCGAGATCGGCAGTTACGTTACCAATAAAAAGCTTGAGCGTCTGGGCGATCTCACGGTCAAAATGGGCGGCCTTACCCTAGGCGATGGCGGCGCGGCCCTGATCATGGAAAAGACCGACGATGATCGCGGTATTCTCGAGGTAAACCTCAAGACCCTGTCCGATTACTGGGAATGCTGCCACGTGCCCGAGAATATCGACTGGCGCGAGCGCGAAGGCGTGGGTTACGATCTCTGGTTTTATCTTGATATGGAAGGGCTGGCAAAGACCGCACGTAAGGCGACCACCGATTACTTTACCCAGTATATGGGCTTCAGGAAAGAACGCTATGGGGAGGAGCCTTTTGACGCCAACCTTTGCAGGATAGTTCCGCACCAGATTTCCCGTAAGTTTATCGAGGAGATTGGCGGGGGGCTGGGGCTTGATATGGACAAGGTTGTCATAACCGCCCATCGCTTCGGAAATACAGCTTCAACCTCTATTCCGATCGCCGTAAGAACCATGACCGATGAACAGGATATCCTGAACATCGGTTCTGGGGACGAGGCCTTTCTTTACGGCGCCGCGAGCGGCTTCAGCATAGGCCACGTCAGAGTTAAATTATAGATCAGGCCGAATCATTACATCTCATGCGAAACCGCA
Organism: Planctomycetota bacterium; assembly: GCA_016936955.1. GTDB lineage: Bacteria > Planctomycetota > SZUA-567 > SZUA-567 > SZUA-567 > JAFGWW01. The sequence goes on from JAFGWW010000243.1 coordinate 9,437, forward strand.
TGCATTACCATCGTCGTGCGCTGTTCTCTCAGATCATTTACGAATCTGCCGAAAAATGCCTTGCGCTTCTTCAGCATGTCCTTGTATGACCTGTCAGTGGTGTGGCTGATTTCTGTGTGCATTTCAGAGATGGCGCCCTTCATCAGCTCCTCAAGTGATTCCGCTTCCTCGTCGGTGAGCTTTACTGTAATCATGGCATACCTCCTTATCTGCCCCGCACCTATCTATATTATACAACATTGCCTTGCCCGAAGAGGCAGACGAGGAATAAATCACTGAAATGTTGCCGGGGTAGTGTAATTCGGGATCTGCGGATATCAGGAGATTGCAAGGATCCATACCCAGATAACCGCCAGGAGGAGGGCTACGGAAAAAGAGGTGCTGCGCTTTTTAATCTCTTCCTCCGGTTCGTCCCTTTCGGTGGGGGATGGGTGGATTATGTGCGGTTTGCTTTTGGCGATTTTCTTGAGGACGCTATACGTCTCGCCCGCCCAGGCAAGACGCGTGAGGATGAGGATGAGTGCTGCAAGGCTGCCGTAGAAAATGTACTGCACTACATTGGGATAACCGGAGAGGAAGCCGAAGGTGATGGCAAGCTTGACGTCTCCGCCGCCAACCCCGCCGCCGAGGTACAGCAGGAGCATGACGAATACGGCAACGGTCATGCCGAACATGTTCGGCCCCACATTTCCGCCGCTGAGCCAGATGGCAAAGGCCATGCAGATCGAGATAGCCACCCCCGCCATGGTTAGCCAGTTTGGTATGCGGCGTTCGCGCAGATCCCAGTATGAGGCCAGCGTAAGAAAAATTATCAGCAGTGATGATTGAATAAATTCCAGCATGCCGAGTGTTTTATCTCTTGTTTAAAGTCAAAGCACTGCCCGCTATGGGGCAGTGCTTTGTGCGTCGGTAATGTAGCTGATTCTACTCGTCTTCGCCGATGTCCTTGGTGCCCTGATCGATAGCCTTCTGGACTTCGCTCGTGGCGGTGTCGGTGATCTTCTTGGTGGAGTCGGTCATGCCTTCCCTGAAGTATACGAAGGTGCTGATAAGGGCGATGGCCACAAGGGCTGCCAGAAGAATATACTCGAGCGCTACGGCACCACATTCCTTGCTTCTGTTCTGCATGGTTTTCATGTTTATCCCTCCTGATAAAGAAATATCAAACGTCAAAATCGCGTATTATAAAATTTAAAGCCCTGCAGGAAACGGCGAACAAACAACCGCCGAGATTACCTGATACGCATACTGGAATATATCCATGGCGTAAGGTACCGAAAAAACAACTCCCAGAACGAGCAACGCGCAGACGAGTATGTACTCAACCGCTACTGCACCATTCTCGCTTTTCCTGTTTTTTCCCATCACACCCAATCCATTCCTATACAATAATTATCATTTGCTTGGCACCGGCTGTCAAGAGCTAAAGTTGTGCTCCCTATTTTTCATCAGCCTCTTCCGGCACAATTTCCGCCTTTTTAGCCCCCTTTTTCTTGCCTGCGGTGGCATTTTTCGTGCCATCCATCGGCAAAAGCTGGCGCAAAATGTCCTGTTGTATGTTCGATACCCACGTACGGGCATAGAAATCCCCCGCATTCTGGTTCGCTGTGTCGAATGAGTTTGCGTAAGCGTTCAGAAGTCTCGCCACGTCCATGACCCCGCCAAGGGGTGTCTCGCCGTACATTACGATATTGCCCTTATCTGTTCCGAATCCGAAGACAAAAGGCGAGGGTGAGTCGGGTATCTGCTGGTGGACCTTGCTGACGATGCTTCGCATCTGAAGTGGCAGGCCGGAGAGCTGCATCATTGTAATAAGCTCACCCATAAGCGATTTGAATGTATTTACCGGGTAAGCCCCAATAAAGCCACTGGAGAAATTAGCTTCATTTCCTGTAAGAACATCCATCGCGGACGTGTCAGTTGAAAATCTAGGTTTTTTGTCGGTGATCGCCTCTTTGAGATCGTTCATAAGCTGTCTGTGCCTTACCCCAATAGTAACCAGAGCCA
>JAFGWW010000244.1 GCA_016936955.1 Planctomycetota bacterium
ATGAGGTGCCGATCAGCTACCACGGCCGTTCATATGAAGAAGGCAAGAAGATCGGCTGGAAAGACGGCATCTCCGCGATTTACCGCATCCTGAAATACTGGCTCATCGACGATTGTTACGACGAGAAATACGGTAAGGCCATGCTCCGCGACATGGCGCGCTCCCATCACCATAACCGCTGGATCGCCTCGGCCATCCGCCCCTACCTCGGCGACAGGATTATCGAGGTAAATGCCGGAATCGGCAGCGTTACGAAATATCTCCCCAAGCGCGAGCGCCTCACCGTAACCGAGAGCTCGGAAGAGAATCTGGAGCTGCTGGGAGAATCGTACCGCGATAATGATCTGGTTGATGTTGCCAGATTTTCCCCCGACACTGACAGCCCTGCCGGGACGGATCTCGAAAACTGCTACGACACCGCAGTCTGCATCTCTTACCTTGAATCTATTGAGGATGACAGGGCAGCCCTGCGCAACATCGCCGGCCTTCTGGTTCCTGGCGGGCGGCTGGTGCTGAAGGTTCCGCTCCATCCCGGGCTTTACGGTGAATACGACCGCGCTCTGGGCTACCTCCGCCGCTACAGTGCCCCCCAGCTCAAGGCTCTTCTGGAGGAGGCGGGTTTTGCGGTTGAAAAAAGCATGAATTTCAACTCAATCGCAATCCTCGGGTGGTGGCTCAACAGCAGTGTTCTGAGGCGCAAAAGCGTGAGCAAGCTGCAGCTTAAGTTCTTCGATATGATGGTTCCGCTTTTCGCTTTTCTTGAGCAATATCTGCCCCTGCCGGGCATTTCCCTGATCTGCATTGCCCGCAAAAAGGGGTAAGCCGGTTTTTATGACAAAAATATAACAAAAAGCCGCGCTATCCGAAAAAAGCGCTGGACAATCGGCACCTGAATATATATATTATTCGCTCTGCCCCGCAAGGGGCGATGCTACATTCCCCTGTAGCTCAATTGGTAGAGCACGTGGCTGTTAACCACGGTGTTGGAGGTTCGAGTCCTCCCGGGGGAGCCAACATCAAAACGACCGATTTTGCGGTCGATAACGTTTAACGGAAAGCCCTGCGGGACAGACTCGCGGGGCTTTTTCGTAAGGTCTTGACGGGACAAGCGTTTGAGGGGTATCGTGGGCAACATGGCCATTCTCTGTTTCGAGAGCAACGAACCGGACTGCCGAACTGAACCCCTGGGGTTTCGACCGAAAACCGACCTGAACTCTCTGCGGTTCTCAGATTCTCCGTTTAATACCACCTCGAAATTTAACAATCAGGTTCAGGTCGGCGGTGCGAAGTGAACGGTATCGAAAAGTTGGGCTGACACAGGCAAGAGCACAGAAACTCTAGGCTTTCTGTAATTTCCAAACCCTCGGTGGGCTCTTATGCGTCTTAACAGGTAGATGCTCGTTAAACTCTAGGAGATCCCGATGCGCGTTCGATGGCACCATGTGCCAATATTGGCAGCAATTGCTTTCTCTCTATGTGCCTTTACGGTCATTCGGTGTGAGGATCGTGGGCAACCAGCTCAAAGATTTGCCGATCTGATTGCCGCAAGACCCCCTGTGGACATCGAGCAGTTCAATAATACCATCGACGTGGAAGCAATGAACAACGATGCTTTCATGGACATTCTCTGGCTGCGCGATCATCCCAATGCAAAGGCCTTGCCAGCACTGCAAAAAGTGATGCAGCGTTACTCCACAACCACATACATTTACGGATTCGCCTCGGCTCAGGCGATCCATGCCATCGATAGTGAAGCTTCGCGTGGGCTTCTCGAACGGCACCTGCTCTCGCCATCTTATTCGGCCGCCCAGAGTATTGGCTACGCTTATCACTGGGACATGAATCCGGCGCTGCGGAATTCGTTCATAGAAAAGTATCATCTCCACAACCTGTCCGACTCCCTTTCTGTCACTTTGACAGCAAAGCCTGCCGGGAAAGATGTCTATCAATTCACCGTGACGCTGACAAACACCTCAGCAACTCCGTTCAACATTCTCGACCGCAATATCTATATTGGCGACATGCTCTATTTCCGGCATGCCGCCAGTCAGTCTGTCCACACCGCCTCCAATGGAACGGAGTATCGCGACAGTGCATCTTCCGGGGGAGACAACGAAGTTGGTGATTTCGCACGTCAGTTCTCTACGGTGCGCTACCGAGCCCGTCGCCCCGATTGGATCCTCTTGAAACCGGGTGAGACGCATGTCTTCCGTATCGAGGCTAAATGCCAATCTGTTGCCGATCTTGAATGGCAACCCTCGGAACTCTCCAAGGACGCCGAAATCGTCTTGGGAACCAAAGACATTTTCTACGATATTCGAAAGCCTGGATCGTACCGTGTACGCGCACTTTTCGAGCAGCGTAAACTCACTCCTGAGCAACAAAACCATGAGAAGATCGACAATCCGTGGGTCGGGCGCGTCGTGAGCAATGCGGTAGAGGTTCAAATTCAATGAGTGCCCTCGTAAAAACCTCAACTCCATGACATCTGCGAAGTCACGTTCATCCCTTCCCCACACCACACCCCCGGACACTTTTCCTTCCCGCCGGGTATATAACAAATAGCCAAACCGTTTAACAGCCAGACGGCGCGCCGGGGGCAAGGCCCAGGTTGTCGTGGGCGCTTCTCGCGAAAGGAGCGTGCCATGCACACGACCGGTGTCGATCCGTCTGATGAGCATCTTTTTCCCACCGAACGCCGTGAAGCTGTCGCCAGCATCCTCGCGGCCGGGCTTCTGCGCCTGCGCGCGCGGCCGGGATCATGTGCGTTTCCCGACCATGATCCGCAGTCTCCCGTCGTTAAAAAAGTTGTTGAATCCATCAACAAAACGACTTGATCGTCGCGCCGCCCCATGGACACATGTGACTGTCGTTTAACGTGGCGTGTCGCCACGGACAAGAACGCGAATACGCGGGAGAGAACGCCGGAGAGCCTTGGCCGCGACGACGCGAAAATGCCGACCGGGGCACCCGGTGCGAGAAAGGAGTCAACCATGGGAACGAAAGCGAAGCTGAACATTGGCCGGGAGGTCGCCGCCATGCGGAACATGTCGGTGACGGAGCTGCGGGAGAAATACGAGGACGTCTTCGGGGAGAAGACACGATCCCGCCACAAGGACTTCCTCGTGCGGCGAATCGCCTGGCGCATGCAGGCGAATGTGGAAGGCGGCTTGCCCGAAGAGATGCACGAACGGGCGCGGGAGCTTGCCGCTGACTCCGATGTGCGCCTCACCGCGCCACGCAAGAAGAAGGCACCGCCAGCGGCCAGGCCCATGCCCTTCGCTGGCAAAGGCGACCCCCGAACACCGCTGCCCGGCACGGCGCTCACGCGGATCTACAAGGGGCGCGAGATCGTCGTGAAAGTTCTGCCTGGCGGTTTCGAGCATGCAGGCACGGTCTACCGCAGCCTGTCGGCCATCGCCAAGGAGGTCACGGGAACCCATTGGAACGGCTACAATTTCTTCGGTCTGAACGGAAGCGGAGGCGCGCATGGCAAAACACAATGACAAGCAGCCAACCATACGCTGCGCCATCTATACGCGGAAATCCACAGACGAGGGGCTGGACTCGGACTTCAATACCCTCGACGCTCAGCGACTTGCGGGTGAGAACTTCATCGCCAGCCAGATGGGTGAAGGTTGGGTGTGCATTCCGGACATGTATGATGACGGCGGTTTTACCGGCGGGAACATAGAGCGGCCCGCGCTGAAACGGCTGATGACAGACATTGAAGCCGGGCGCGTTGACTGCGTTGTGGTTTACAAGGTCGACCGCCTTTCCCGAAGCCTCCTGGACTTCGCCCGGCTCATGGAGGTCTTCGAATCGCACAACGTTTCTTTTGTGTCCGTGACGCAGCAGTTCAACACAACATCCTCCATGGGCAGACTTACGCTGAATATCCTTCTCTCCTTCGCCCAGTTCGAGCGGGAGATCATTTCGGAACGCACGAGCGACAAGATTGCCGCCACGAGGCGCAAAGGCAGGTGGACTGGAGGACGCCCCATCCTCGGTTACGATCTTGCGCCCGAGG
>JAFGWW010000245.1 GCA_016936955.1 Planctomycetota bacterium
AACAACGACCCCAACCTCGCCCACCAGTGCATGCTCGACATCGCCGCCGACAGGATAAAGGCGCAGAATATACAGGTCATCGTCGCCCCGCGTTACGAGCCAAGCCCCGTGATCATGGTCGGCCCTTCAGCCTGACACCCCCTTACTATATTTTCCGTGATTTATAACTGACACGACATCGCGATACGGGTAAGCTTTATCATATTAAATGAATACTGCATGGCCAGAACATGAAGGAGCCACTGTGACGGCACGAAACGAGGAAAACACATTCGCCGGGCTTGCGGCCAAGGTGATGATAATCTGCGGAACCATCGCCTTCTGGTGGATACTGGTCGCCCTCGACCAGTTCATGGGCATCGACCTCAAAAACTGGGGCATCATCCCCCGTCAGGCCACCAGCCTCCCCGGCATCGTCTTCTCCCCCTTCCTGCACCTCAACTGGGCCCACGTGGCCGCAAACACCACCGGCTTCTTCATCTTCGGCGGGATCGTCATCCTGCGCGGGACGCGGGAGTTCATCTTCAAAACCGTCTTCATCATTCTGGTCGGCGGGCTCGGCGTGTGGATCTTCGGGCGCTCCGCCGTCCACATCGGCGCAAGCGGATTGATCTTCGGCTACTTCGGATTTATCCTCAGCCGCGCGTGGCACGAGCGCAAACCCCTCTCGATCATCATCGCCGTCGCCCTCCTCATCCTCTTCGGCGGCATGCTCTGGTCGGTCTTCCCGAACATCCAAGGATGCTCCGTCTCGTGGGAGGCCCACCTCTTCGGTTTCCTCGCGGGGGTGATCGGAGCAAAGCTGGTTTTCGGCAGGAATAACGGCGCCACCGCCGGCAAAATCGCGGTTTAAAATTTCCGCTTTCCAAACATCCCGTCCATACAGCAAACCGCCCCGCTCGTCCTGAGCTTGTCGAAGGATGAACGGCACCGCCCTTCTCCATCCGCACTTCGACAAGCTCAGCATGAACGGAAAAGTGGAAGGCTTACCCAGTTCGCCTTCATGCCCCGGAAAAACTTTTTTTGCAATTGCCCCTCTTTTCGCCCCCAGCCCGCTCTTTTCAATTCCAAGAACGGCCGTTTTCCGTATAATTCCCCCTGCATAAAAGCATTTTTTCAGGACGGGGAAGAATAACATGGCCAAGCTCACGGCGAAAAAAGCCGACAAACACAAGCTATACGAGACCTCGGTGCAATGCGTCGAGGCTGACATCGACTTCGTGATCAAGACTTTCAAGAAGTGCCGGGACAGGAAGCCGCGACTCCTCAAGGAGGATTTTTGCGGAACCGCTTCGGCTGCCGTCGAGTTTGTCTCCCGGAGCAAGAAGAACCGCGCCATCGGCGTCGACCTCGAACAGAGCGTCCTCGATTACGGCGCGGAATACCATCTGCCCAAACTCAAGAAGCGCGCCGCCGACGTAACCCTTCTCAACGACAACGTGCTCCACGTCACCGAGCCGAAGGTGGACGTAGTCCTCGCCATGAATTTCTCCTACTTCTGTTTCAAGGAACGGAAACAGCTTCTGGCCTATTTCCGCGCGGCCTACGACTCCCTCGGCGACGAGGGGATGATGTTCCTCGACGCTTACGGCGGGTGGGAGGCCCACGAGCCAATGGAGGAGGAGCGCCAGTTCGACGGCTTCACCTATGTCTGGGACCAGCATTACGTCGACCCCATCAACAGCCACGTGATAAACTATATCCACTTCCGCTTCCCCGACGGCAGCGAACTCGACAAGGCTTTCGAATACGACTGGCGCCTCTGGAGCCTCAAGGAGATCCGCGAGCTTCTCGAAGAGGCGGGCTTCAGGAAAAGCGGCGTATACTGGGAAGGCTGGGACGAGGAGAAAGAGGAAGGTGACGGCAAATTCATCCGCACCGCCGCGGCGGAAAACTGCGCCGGATGGGTCTGCTATATCGTCGCTGAAAAGTAGAGGACGCCCCATGCCGGGAAAATCGGACAGGACGGAACCGGGCGACTGGAACACGCCCGCAGGCTTTGAAGCCTTTCAGGACCGCGCCCTCGCGTTCCAGCTCGGGGCGACCAATTTCCAGATCGGCAGCGCCCAGTTCCATATCCATGAGATCAACTCCGTCACCCGCGCCCACGCCCACTCGGACTACCAGATCATCTATTACCTCAAAGGCAGCGGGGCGCAGGTCATCGGCGAGGACCGCTATCCCGTAAAATCGCAGACCATCTTCTACATCCCGCCGAACATGCTCCACAATTTCCACCCCGACCCCGGCGTGGTTGCGGTTGCCTTTACCCTCCAGTTCTCCATGGACCTCGAGCCTGACATGAAACGCCAGGAAGAAGACTGGGACTACCGCCGCCTCGCGAAAATGCTTTACGACAACCGCCTGCGCTGCATCGGCCTCACCCCCGAAGAAACCAGCGAAGCGGAGGAGATGATCGAAAAAACACGGGACGAACTGACGCTCAAAAGTTTCGGCTACGCCCTCGCCGTAAAGGGCAATATCCTGCTCCTGCTGCGCCTCTTCCTGCGGGCGGGCGTAAGGAAAGACCACTCGGAAAAACCGATGACCCGGGCGCAGCTCGTCTTCCTCCGCGCCACCACCTATATCCGCCGCAACATGGCAAGCGCCATCTCCCTCCCCGAGGTGGCCGGGTTCTGCAATGTCTCCACCAGCTACCTGCAGAAACTCTTCCGCCAGAACCTCGGCATGCCCTTCTCGCGCCACGTGCAGGAGGTCAAGGTCAACCACGCCTCCCACCTGCTCAGAACCACCGACCTCTCGGTCAAGGAAATCGCCAACGAATGCGGCATCCCCGACCGCAACTACTTCACCCGCCTCTTCCGCAAAATCCAGGGCGAAAGCCCCCGCGAATTCCGCGACTGACCTGCCCCGCAACGGGCGGAATTGCAAAATCCTTTCTGCTCCCCCAATAATTTCCCCACGTATCGCCCATAATCAGGAATTTGCGGCCTAATGAATTGCTCGGTCATGATCCTGTGCTATTATCGTTTTTAGAAAACACGAGCCACATCAAGAGCCGATAGGCTCTTAGCCATAAGGGATGAGGATAGATAATGCAGACCATTCGTGAGCCGGAGCGTGAGATTCCCGTAAAATATGATGTCGACGTGGTTGTGTGCGGTGGCGGCACGGCGGGCGTGGCGGCGGCGGTCTGCGCCGGGCGGATCGGCCTCTCTGTGGTCATGGTCGAGCAGGGCTTTGCGCCAGGCGGGTTGCTTGCCTACATGGTCTGGTCAAACGATTTCGGCAACAAGGGCGGCTTCGCCCGCGAGTTTTTCGCCCATCTCGTCGAAGAGGACATCATCTCCCATAAGGACAGCAGCCGTTCCTTCAACTATAATCCTTTCACCCTTCCGCCATATCTCGACCGCCTGCTCAAGGATGCGTACGTGCGCCCCCTTTACCGCGCCACCGTCGCGGGTGCGATTCTTGATGGCGGGAAACTCGGCGGCGTATTTGTGGAAACCAAGGAAGGGCGCATCGCCGTCAAGGCGCGCACGGTTATCGACGCCACCGGCGACGGCGACGTTGCAGCCAGGGCGGGAGCAAAGTTCGCTTTCGGTCGGGCGAAAGACGGGGCGATGCAGGCAATCTCCCTCGGCCAGTATTATATGAATTTCACCTCCGAGCCGGTTGAGATGGAAATTGTCGAGCGCGAGGTCGCGGAGGCCGCGCCGGAATTCACCATGCCTTATGTCCACGGAAGCTGGAAGAAAATGGTCGGCATGTCCTCCACGATGATGAACGGCACCATGCACGTCTGCGGCTACAACACCGCAACCGCCGAAGGCATCTCCGACGCGCTGGTCGCCTTGCGAGCGCAGGGCGAGGAGTTTTACAAGGCCCTCAAGAAAACTGAACGCATGCGCAACATCGAGCGCGGACCATATACCTCACTGCCCGGCGTGCGAGAGAGCAGGCGCATCACGTGCGACTATATGCTCACTCTTGAGGACACGCTCAAGGGCTCCCGCTTCGACGACGGTATTTTCACTGTAGCCCAGAATATTGATATCCACAAATGCCTCGAAGGGGAGCCGGGGATTGTCGTGCAGAAAATCACACCCTACCATATCCCCTACCGCTCCCTCCTCCCGCAGGGGCTTGAAAATCTCTTCGTCGTCGGCCGCTGCATCGGCGGCGAGCACGAAGCTCTCGCAAGCTACAGGATCATCGCCGACTGCTTCGCCATGGGAGAGGCCGCCGCCATCGCCGCCAGACAGGCCAAAGACGCCGACTGCTCCCTGCGCGCAATCGATGTCCCCGGACTCGTGGCCGAGATGAAAAGCAGAGGCTACAGCATCTAGAAGGCGTTTTCGAAAGTGCAGATGCTAACGGATAACCAGACACCGGCATAATTCAACCCCAGCCCCGCCGTAAAATCCGCCCTCCCAACCTATGCGGCCCCATGCGCTTACATCTTTATGTGTAAATAATGCTTGACAAATTCACCATCAAGTATATAATAGGGTTGTTCATGAGGCGCGTTCCTGCACCATGTGTTGTGCCCGCACCCCGTATTTTCCAGTATAAGATGGAGGTCGACGAGAAGAGTAACCCATTTCAGGCGCGGCGCTTCCACCCACCTTCCGGAAGCGGAATCCTCCCCTCCCGCCCCTGAATGCACGGTCCGCGAAATTCCACATTTGTCCCCCTTTTTTCCGCCATATTGCTATAGACTTTAATTGCAAGGACTTACAACAGGGGGCATACTCCAGTTATTGATCCGTAGAGCTTCTAAAAGAACCTCTGGTTTTGGAGAGATGCATGGTCAAGCGCCTCGGCGAGAGTCCAATCATGTACCCCGACATGCCGAACCTCACCGGCGAGGCGGGGAGCAATATCAACGGGCCCTCCCTGATCAAGGCTCCGGCGTGGCTCAAAAAGCCTCTGGGCAAATATTATCTCTACTTCGCCCACCATAACGGCAACCACATCCGCCTCGCATACTCCGAGAGCCTCTACGGCGAGTGGCGCATTTACGAACCCGGCACCCTCCAGCTCCGCCAGACCGATTGTTACACCCACATCGCCTCGCCCGATATCCACGTGGACGATGACAACCGCATCATCTACATGTATTTCCACGGCACCTGGGAAGGACAGGGACAGGTCACATATCTCGCCCGCTCTAAGGACGGCCTTAATTTCGAAACCATCGCCGGCCCCCTCGGCCCCTTCTATTTCCGGGTCTGGCAGTGGGACGGAGCTTTTTACGCCATCGCCAAGGACAAGGCTGGCGGCGGCGGCCTGCTTATGACCTCCCCCGACGGGATGAGCGAGTTCGAGCCCATAAAGCCGATCCTCCCCGGCATGCGCCACTGCGCCGTGCGGATCGCTGGCGACACTTTACATGTTTATTACTCGCGCATCGGAGACAAGCCCGAACATATTCTGCATTCCGCCATGAAAATGTCCGGCAGCGCGAAATCGTGGAAAGCCTCGAAACCGGTATCCCTTCTCAAAAGCGAACGCGAATACGAAGGGGCAGACCTCCCGGTTGAACCTTCGAAAGCGGGGTTGTCGCGCGAAGCGGTCAACCAGCTCAGGGACCCCGGAATCTATGAAGAAGGCGGAAAAACATATCTGCTTTACTCGGTGGCGGGCGAGAAAGGCATCGCCATCGCCGAACTGGAGGATGGAGAGTGAGAGTAGCTGTCATCGGATCGTCAGGGCATGTGAATTATCTCATGCAGGGGTTGGACGCGGGCTGCGAGGCCGAGGTTGTGGCCATCGCCCCGGGCTCCGACGGCGAGAGCATGGATAATGTCCAGAAGGACTGCATAAAGCGCAACCAGTCGCCCGAAAGGTTTGACGACTGGCGCAGAATGCTTGACGCCTGCAAAGCCGACCTTGTTGTAATCGCCTGCCATTTCGGAGATCACGCAGCCCGCGCGGCGGAGGTTCTCGGCCGCGGCATCAATATCTTCTGCGAAAAACCTGTGGCCACCACCACCGACGACCTCGACATGCTTTACAGCGCATGGAAAAAATCCGGCGCCAAGCTCCTGCCCATGATGGGCATCCGCTATGACCCCGCCATGCTTGCGGCGTGGAAGGCAGTGCAGTCCGGCGCGGTGGGCACGGTGCGGCTCATGACCACCCAGAAGTCATACAAACTCGGCAGGCGCAGCGAATTTTTCAAAAACCGCGAAACTTACGGCGGCACCATTCCGTGGGTCGGCAGCCACGCCATCGACTGGCTCCTCTGGTTCGGCGGCGCGCGCCCCCTCTCGGTCTACGCCGCCCACAGCGCGCTGGATAACCACGACCACGGCGAGATGGAGATGACCGCCCTCTGCCACTTCACCTTCCCCGGCGAGGTCTTCGGCGAAGCGAATATCGACTACCTCCGCCCGGCGAAATCCCCCACCCATGGCGACGACCGCGTGCGCGTGGCGGGAACCAAAGGCGTGGTTGAAGTGATCGGCGGGAAGGCGCTCCTCATCAGCGACGACGTGGAAGGCGAGCAGGAACTCCCTCTGGCAAACAACCCCGGAATTTTCGCCGACGTAATCAGAAACGTAAAGGGCGAGGAATCGCTCCTCTCCGCCCGTGATGCCTTTAATGTAACCGAGGCGTGCCTGCTGGCGCGCGAATCGGCCGACAGACATTCAATTATCGATTTTCCCCGTGAAAAGGAGTTCTAGTCATGATCAACTGCTGTGTTATCGGCGTTACCGGTTTTGGCGACGTCCACTATAAAGACCTGCTCCGTGAGAGCGAAGCCGGCAACGTCAAAGTCGTGGCCGCCACTATCATAAATCAGGACGAGGTCCCCGAGAAGTGCGAGAAGCTCCGCGAGATGGGCTGCGAAATCTTCACCGACTACAAGGAGATGCTTGCCAAGTATTCCGGCAAGGCCGACCTCTGCTGCATCCCCACCGGCATCTACCTCCACGCCCCCATGACCATCGCCGCCCTCAACGCCGGGATGAATGTCCTTGTCGAAAAACCGGTGGCCGCCACGGTTCAGGAAGTAAAAGCCATGCAGGAGGCGGTTGACAAGAACAAGCGCTTCGCCGCCGTGGGCTACCAGAGCATGTACACCGTAGACTGCAGCGGCATGAAGAAAGCCATCCTCGACGGGAAGATCGGCAAGGTCAAGACCATCAAGGCCTGCGGCCTCTGGCCCCGCAACGATAAATACTACGGCCGCAACAACTGGGCGGGCAAACTCCGCGTGGGCGAAAACTGGGTCATGGACAGCCCCTACAACAACGCCATCGCCCACCAGCTCAACATGCTCTGCTTCCTCCCCGGCAAAAGCTTCGAGAAGTCGGCCAGGCTCAAGAGCATCCAGGCCGAACTCTACCGCGGCAACCAGATCGAGAGCGCCGACACCGCCGCCATGCGCATCATCACCGAAGACGGGATCGAGCTCTACTTCATCGTCAGCCACTGCTCCGACAGCCACTCCCACCCCGACATCCACGTCATCGGCGAGAAGGGTAAAATTGTCTGGGAGTTCCACAGCAAATGCCGCATCGAATACAACGACGGGACGGTGGAAGAGACCCCGGTCGAGGACGGGCCGGAGATGCGCCACGCCATCTACACAAACCTCATCGACCGCATCGAGAAAGGCGAAGGCTTTATCTGCGACCTCTCGATCGCCGGAACCCAGACCCTGTGCGTAAACGGGGCGCACGAATCTTGCCCGGTGCGTTACGTAGGCGACGAGTATATCAAACGCGAGCCCCACGAAGACAGCACCCGCACCATCATCAAGGGGCTGGACGAGATCATGCTCCGCTGCTTCGAGGAGAACAAGCTCTTCTCCGAGGTCGGCGCGCCGTGGGCGAAAAAATCCGAGCCTTTCTCTCTGGAAAATTACGAAAACTTCTCCGGCCCCGCTTCGGCCTGAGTAAAGGGAGGTTGCCATAAATGGCCAAACACGAAAAGTTCAACATCAAGGATCTTGACCAGCTCAAGGGCGAGATGAAGCGCCTTGGGGTCGACTTCCCCCTGGACAGCGACTTCTCCGTCCTCGGCGAAAAGCTCTCGACTAGGGCTTGCGAAATCCCGAACCGCTTCGTCGTCCACCCCATGGAAGGTTTCGATTCCGAACCGGACGGCTCGCCCGGCGAACTCAGCTTCCGCCGCTACAAACGCTACGCCGAAGGCGGCAGCGGGCTGATCTGGTTCGAGGCTACGGCGGTCTATGACGAAGCCCGTTCCAACGCGGGGCAGTTTTACCTGCACGACGGCAACGTGGAGAATTTCGCGAGGCTGGTTGAGGGAACCCGCAAGGCCGCGCGCGAAGCCAGAGGGCACGAGATCGTCTGCATCCTGCAGATGACCCACTCCGGCCGCTACTCCAAGCCCGGCGGCAAGGCCGCGCCCATGATAGCCCACCGCAGCCCCATCCTCGACCCGCGCCACAACCTGCCGGAAGATTACCCCGTCCTGACCGACGAGTATCTCGACAGGTTGAGCAACGACTTTGTCGCCATGGCCAGGCTCGCGGCGGAGGCAGGCTTCGACGTCATCGACCTCAAGATCTGCCTCCGTTATCTATTGAGCGAGATTCTCGCCTCCCACACCCGCGCAGGGAAATACGGTGGGTGCTATTAGAACAGGACGCGCTTTATCA
>JAFGWW010000246.1 GCA_016936955.1 Planctomycetota bacterium
AGAAATCCCCCGTCTACACCAAACCTATACATGTAACCAAAGGCGTCTTCACCCTAACCGCAAAAATTTTCGGCAATGTCCCCGACGCGGGATGTATCCTCGCGGCCAACTTCATCGGCCCCGCTGATCCTGTTGAGGTCAAGGAAACCGTACAGGGCGTTTTAGGCAGCCTTTACCATGGCGAATGGGAGAAGGTGCCGGACCTGAGCAAGCTCGAACCAGTAAGCACCGGAATATTCAAGAGCATGAGCACCTCAGCCAGCGGCAAGCGCAAAGACAATTTCGCCCTGAAGTTCGAAGGCCTTTTTAAAATAGACGAAGCGGGCCCGTATAGAATTGACCTTAACAGCGATGACGGGGCCAAGCTGTATATCAACGATAATCTGATGCTGGACAACGACGGGCTTCACGGGATGGACCAGAACCGCAACTGCACCATTCCATTGCTGAAAGGCTATTACAGAATCAGGGTCGAGATGTTCGAACGTGGCGGCGGCGAAGGGCTGAAAGTACAGATAACCCCGCCCAGCGGAAAGCGCCGCGAGATGGGCACCAACGATTTGTTTATGGATAAGACAGTCGTCGACAAGCTTGCGAAGAAAGAAGAGGAAGCCGCCCTCAAGGAAGGCAAGGAACCGATCAAGCACCCCACAAATTTCTGATCACATATTGCCGCCCAAACCATAAAAAAAGCCTGCCCTTTCGGACAGGCTTTTTTGTTCTGCTATGCAATCCCTTATTGCCCGTTTCCGACAGGCCTGTATTCGGGGATAAGCTGCTCTTCCTTGGCGGGATGGTCTTTGTTATATACATCCGGCCTCCACTCCCGGTCCCGCCTGTCGGCGAGGTTGTTCGCAATAACCGCGTCCGAATCGGGCAAGGCGCGGCCGGGGTTGACCAGAGTCCTGATCCGGTTACGTACCGATTCGCGGTCCTTGTTATTTTTCTGTGCAAGGGCAATAGCGCGTTCTTCCGCCTCCCGCGCCGATTTTTCCCGCGCCGCAAGCAAAGCATCGGCGAGGACGAAGCTTACATAGTCATAGTAATTCGTAATCGAGGTGATGTACGATTCCTTCGAGTACGGCGTCTGATCGGTGAAATGAAGAAGAGCATGCCTGTAAGCGCCCATGCCGACATTACCGTCGCGGCTGTCGAAATTCTGCTGCCTGAACCATACCTTGCCGCGCTCGGTGCTCTTGTAATTCGGCACGCCCCACTGGGTCAGCATGGCGATTTCATTGGCGGCGGTGTCACTCACACCGGTGCTTACCAGAGTCATGTTGAGCGAGATGCGCGGGCGTGTGTAGGCATAGAAGTCGGTTACATTACCGATCATGACCGCGTCCACCTTGAGTATTCTTCCGAGAGAGATGGCGTCAGCAACATTATGAACCGGGTCGAGCGTGTCAAGCTCGCGGTCTTCCATCCCGGCGACTGAATCCATCTTCTGTCCCTGGGCGCGCATTAGCTGGTCGCCGCGCTCCTCGGCCGCACTGGTTCCGAGCATCTTGCGGCGGCGATAGTCAGAGTTGTGCATCCGAACCCGCCTATTCTCCCGCTCGGCGGTGGCGAGCATCTCTTTGGGATATACCACCCGCAGGCGGCCTTTGGAGGTAAGCTGGTTGGCGAGGCGGGTCGAGAAGACAACAGGGTCAAAACCCTCCTCTACCGCGCGGTCGGCGAAAGGAACAATCGCCACGCTGGTTATCGTCGAGAGCGCGGCCGGGTCGCCGGTCCATTCTTCATATGCGTTACTCTTGGAGCCTACCGCCGCAAGGCCGTTCTCCGCCGTATCCATATTCAGACAACCGCAGAGCAGAAGGGACATTGAGAGCAGCGCAAGCGCCCCCGCAACAACCCGCCCTCTTCTCTCAATCCTGTGCCCGGTGGCCAGATGTATTTCTCTCATCACTGCTCCCGCCTATCGGCCCATCGGTTCTTTTACAAGCAAGCCGGGGATCATCGGCTTTACGCTCCAGATATTGGCAACGCCGCGCCGTTTGCTGCAGAAGTATATTCTTCCCGGACCCTCCGGATCGCCGGGATCTTTCGCCCACCATGGATCCCAGTCCGGGGCGCTGTGCTTGGTGATCTGGGTCAGGTCGGTGCCGTCGATCTTTACTACATAGATATCGTCGGCTTCATAAATACGGGCCTGCCACTGCGACAGCGTGCTCTTCCTGACCGTCGCGAAAGCGAGGTAATCGCCGGTGGGGTTCCACGCCGGGTTGATCGCCGCCCACTTGTCATCGGCGATGATCTCCTGCGGGTTGCCTACAGCCTCAACCGCGCCGTGGCCGCCCATCTGTACGTCAACCGCCCAGATGCTGTACCACGGAACATCGCGGCGGCGTGCGCGCTGATAGGCCAGGGTGTAAAGCGGGGTTCCCTTGCTGGTCTTGCCCATGACGGGGCGGAACTCGGGGAAGAGCCCTTCGGTGATGTAGCTGAGGGTGCGGGTATTGTAATTCATTACCCACAACTGCCAGATGCCATCCATCGAGTTGAAGCGGCTGAAAGCGAGAAGCTTGCCGTCCGGGCTCCATGTGGGATGGATGTCGTCGTCGGTTGAGCGGGTAAGCTGGCGCGGACGGCTGTCCGGCTTGGCTTCCGCATCCTGAACGAGGATGTCATAATTGCCGTAACGGTTGGAGCACCACGCGATCTCGCTTCCGTCGGGGCTGAACTTCGCCATCATGTCGACCATCTTGTCCTCGGTCATCAACTGGACAGCCTTGGCGGTAATCCCCTGGATGCACACCTCCGGATTTTTTGAATAACGGGTGGTGTTATAAATCATGCGCGTACCGTCGGAATTGAGGTGGACATTGAAGTCGCCACCCGTATCCGAGAAGGTCTGCTGCGTAATCCCCTTGTAACTCGGAGCGGAGATCAGCTTGGGCAGCGCGCCGGGATGGTACTCATTGGCGATCCACGCGCGGGGATCGTAATCCATGCCGACCTCGGATTTCACCACCGGGTCAACCGGATCACGCTCCCGCTGCATAGGCGCACGAGCCTCCATCTCCTCATTTTTCTGATTATTCTCCTTGGGCGAGGTCTTGAAGACGCCTGTAACCGTCTCCATGCACCCGGCAAGAGAAATCGACATAAACATCAGTACCAACATGACTTTACGTAATTCAGGCACGATCTGCCTCCTGGCTTAAACAGAAAAGCATCAACTTCATATTCATTATTATCGGTCATATGGGAGGGGCTAATTCACTTATTATCAACTTTTATCGTGTAACTTTCCCCATTCTTGAATTTTGCCACCCCAAAAATGGCTATTATGATTTTATCGGACATACTTGACTAGAGATTGAAGTGGAAGTAATATTATTTTGTAAGGGAGCGTTACAGGCAGAGTTTGTTTTGCGCCTTAAATCATTGGCAAGCATGCGGTTGGGGGATCGCTGCAGGCCATGAATGTCTGTGATTACCTTATCCGAATCGAGAGAGGAGAACAGATGGCAAGCATTCAGCCAACCAACAACGGGATTATGGCTTCCCGTGGGGCGACCAACTCCATCCACAACCTTCAGACCGTTCCCCAAAGGCTGCAGTCGCAGTCTGGCGGCAACAACGGTGAAGCTGCGGATGTGGAGCGCATGCAGTCCGGTATGGGCGGCAAGGTCGAATCCATGCGCGCGCCAGAAACCAACAAGGGCACAATCGTCGACGTTGTAGGCTAAACCGCACACAGTCATCCCTCCGGCATGGATGCCGGACGGGTTCAGTATAACGGCATTACCATCCATGGAGGGATGGAATTGCAGAACTCCATTGCGGGCATACCCGGCAATAATCTGGTATCCACTCCCGAAGGAAGGCAAACCGCCCTTCCGGGTTTGTCGTATATTTCCGACAATATCAAAAGCAACACAAACGCCCAGCCCGAAGCGCAACCATCGAAAGCCGAAGCAGACACGGTTGAGTTCACCGTGCCTTTCGCCGAATCCGGCAAGGAGCAGATGAGAACTGCGAACGAAGCCAATAGTTTTCTACGGCTTTATCAGTACGAAAATATCCATGCCGCCGCCCACCGCTCCCGCGCCGCCGCTAACGGGGAACATATCGAA
>JAFGWW010000247.1 GCA_016936955.1 Planctomycetota bacterium
GAACGGATTAAGCTCAAGCGAGCCGGCCGCGCAAGCCTGGGCGATAACCTGATCGTTACCCATAACCTTCATTGCCGCCTGCGTAACGGCTTCGGGAATTACCGGATTGACCTTACCCGGCATGATGGAACTGCCCGCCTGCATCTGCGGGAGGATAATCTCTCCTAACCCGGCTTCGGGGCCTGAAGAGAGCAGGCGAAGGTCGGTGCATATTTTAATGAGCGACGAGGCACAGGCTTTGAGAATGCCGGAGACTTCGACAAAGACATCGGCGTTTTGCGTGGCTTCGACAAGGTTCTCCGCGCGGGCGAAGCCGATGCCGGTGAGGTCGCGAAGGGTATCAACGACCTTGAAGACGTACTGCCGCGGCGCGCCAATGCCGGTGCCAATCGCGGTGCCGCCGAGGTTGACCACACGCAGACGCTCTTCACATTTATATATGCGCCAGCGGTCGCGGTTGAATGCTTCCGCGTAGGCTCCCATCTCGCGCCCGAGAGTGGTTAGCACCGCGTCCTGATATTGGGTGCGTCCGACCTTGACGATATGGGCGAATTCCTTTTCCTTTGCCTGAAAACTTTCCTGCAAAGCCACAACCCGCTCTTCAAGAACCTTCAGCATACGTATGGCCGCAAGTTTTAGCGCCGTCGGGTAAGTATCATTTGTGGACTGGTGAAGATTGATATCGTCGGTAGGACAGACTTTATCATAGCTGCCCAAAGCCATACCCATAATCTGCAAGGCGCGGTTGGCGACCACCTCATTGACGTTCATGTTGAGGCTCGTCCCTGCCCCGCCCTGCAGGGAATCGGAAAGGATGTGTTCGGAAAGGAGGCTGTCGCTCATCTCACGGCAGGCGCACTCGATAGCATCCGCCTTCGCCGCGTCGTCGCCCCACTCGCCAACCGAACGGTTAGTCATGGCGCAGGCGAGTTTGACGGTGCCGTACGCGGCAATCAATGCGGCGTGAGGCTTACGCCCCGAGAGCGGGAAATTATCCATCGCCCTGGCCGTATGGATTCCATGCATGGCCTCGGCCGGTATCTGCATCGCGCCTATCAGATCGTGCTCGGTGCGGTAGGTCAAGGTCTTCTCCAAATACGGGCAATTATATCAAACGTAAACGTCTCGCTCGCCGCTGCGGATCTTGTCGAGCATGGTCTGGGATCTCTCGCGGATTGCGGGAGCCATGTCTGCAAGCTCGTCCTCTATCGCCTTCTCGCCGATTGCCCGCGTCTCGGGCGAAGCGTAATCGATCAGGTATTCCATAAAAGTCGAGAGGGCGTTGGGTGCGCAATGCGCTTTGATAGCACCGGGCTTGGCCAGGTCCATGAAGTCCTGCCCCGTCCGGCCAAGACGATAGCAGCCGGTGCAGAAGCTGGGGATATAACCCATGCCCGCCACGTCCCGGATAACCTCGTCGAGTTCGCGATGGTCGCCAAGCTGGAACTGGGCAAAGGTATCGTCCTGCTTCTCGCCTTCAGAGTAGCCGCCCGGATTTGTGCGGCTGCCGGCCGAAATCTGGCTGACGCCGAGGGCGAAGGTCTCGCGCCGGATATTGGCGGTTTCGCGGGTGCTCATGATGATACCCGTATAAGGAACGGCGAGACGGATGATAGCAACCAGCTTCCTGAAGGTTACATCATCTATCGGTTGGGGAGGATGGCTGGCAAGGTCAGAGCCAATCGCCGGTTCCATGCGCGGGACGCTGATCGTATGCGGGCCGACGCCATAAGCATCTTCAAGATGCCTGATATGCTGCATCATGGCGAGGGTTTCATAGCGCCAGTCGTAAAGGCCATAAAGAACGCCGATACCGACGTCATTGATTCCGGCTTCCATCGCCCGGTCAAGAGAGGTGATGCGCCAGTCGTAATCGGTCTTCTTACCCTTTATATGCACCTTCTTATAAGTATCGCGGTGATAGGTTTCCTGGAAAACCTGATAAGTTCCGATGTTTCTTTCCTTCAGCCTCTTGAATTCATCATCGGTGAGAGGGGCGATATTGACATTCACTCGCCTGATCTCACCCTTGCCCTCCCTGACTCCGTATATGGTATCAATCGAATTCAGAACATAATCGAAACCTTCCTGCGGATAAGACTCGCCCGCAACCATGAGAATGCGCTTGTGCCCCTGCTTTTCGAGCATGCTGACCTCTTGGGCAATCTCCTCCTGCCTCAGAGCGCGGCGATGCACGTCAGGGTTGCTGGCACGGAAAGCGCAGTATGAACATTCATTGGCGCAGAGATTAGAGATGTAGAGGGGGGCAAAAATGACAAGCCTGCGACCGTAGATGGTGTCCTTTGCTTCCTTGGCGGTGTCGAAGAGCTTGCCCATGAGAACGGGGTCGCTTATATTCATCAATACCGCGATATCCTCATCATTCAGCCCTTTAAGCTCGCTGGCCTTGGCAAGTACCTCCTCGACTCTCACGGAATCTACCCGTGCCGACTTCTCAAGGGCGGTACTGATCAGATTCTCGTCTATCCGGATTTCTTTTGCGCTCATATCTTTCCCCTTATCGCCTCACCACCTGTGAAAAATCAACGCTGCGCCACAAATCACAAAGAACAAAACAGAACGGGCAATTCGTGAATATTTTCACTAATTATATAACACCCATCCGCCCTGTCAATATAAAGCGTCGCCTTTTCGTGATTTTTTTCACTAAAAGTATGGCGCCATAGATGTGCGTGCCCGAAATGCAGAGATTGCTGGATAAAGTAAACGCAAAGGGCAAAAACCAACTTGACAGGCAAATAAAAGGGTGATAGCATCTATCGTGAAATCATTCACAGCTAGACCGCGCCCAGCGCAGCGGCCGTAACAGGAGTAAAACTTGAATAACAAGGATGCGATCAGCGAGAAGACACTTGGCCGTCTGTGCGTTTACAGAAGGCTGCTGAATAACCTCAAGGAAGAGGGTATCGATGCTATTTACTCTCACGAGCTTGCCGACATGGCGGGTGGCAGCGCAGCGCAGGTAAGGCGCGACCTGATGTCGATCGGCTATTCCGGCAGCCCCACCAAGGGATATAATATAGAAGAACTCGCCCGCAGCATCGGCTCCTTTATCGATGCACCGGAAGGAC
>JAFGWW010000248.1 GCA_016936955.1 Planctomycetota bacterium
CCCCAAGCCAGACCGCGTCTCTCGACCGTGAGAAGATAATCGGCTTTGCTACCGACGTGGGCGGCACGACCGGCCATACCGCCATCGTGGCGCGTGCGCGCGAACTGCCCGCCGTTGTCGGTCTCGGTACGGTCTCGACTGACGTGTCCATGGGTGACCTGCTCATCATCGACGGAAATCGCGGTATTGTCGTGGTCAATCCCGACGAGAACACGATGGAAACCTACCGTCGCATGGTTTCCGATTTCCATATGTTTGAAGAAACCCTTATCGGCGAGAAAGACCTGCCCGCAATCACCATCGACGATTGCAGCGTCTCTGTCGTTGCGAACATCGAATTCCCCAAGGAAATCGAGACGGTAAGCCATTTCGGCGGCGAGGGCGTCGGCCTTTACCGTACGGAATTTCTGTACCTCGAGGGCGACAGCAACCGCGACCCCGACGAAGCTGAGCACTTTGCAAATTACGAGCAGGCGATCAAGAATATCAAGGATATGCCGATCGCGATCAGAACCCTTGACCTTGGAGCCGACAAGTTCTTCTTCCGTGGAGATGGCGCCGGGGCGGCAACAAGCGGCGAGCGCAACCCGGTTCTCGGATGCCGCGCGATCCGCTACTGCCTCCAGCACCCCAAAGTCTTTATCCAGCAGATCCGCGCGATCTGCCGCGCTTCCGCCCTTGGCGACGTCAAAATGATGATCCCCATGGTCAGCTGCCGCGATGAACTCCTGCAGGTTCGCCAGATGGTCAACGAGGTGCAGGAAAGGCTGGCTGACGAAAATATCCCCTACGACCCGGAGATGCCGGTTGGTATCATGGTCGAGGTGCCGTCGGTTGCCCTTACGATTGAGCGCTTCATGGATATCAGCGACTTTTTCAGTATCGGCACCAACGACCTTACCCAGTACGTACTCGCTGCCGACAGAACCAACGAACATGTTGCCGGCCTCTATCGCCCGGGACACCCGGCTGTTCTCAGGCTGATCAAACTGGTTATCGAAACCGCCAACAAGGCCGGCAAGCCGATCAGTCTATGTGGCGAGATGGCGGGCGACCCGACCTTCGTGATCTTCCTTCTCGGTCTTGGCCTACGCTCCTTCTCGGTAAGTCCGCCCCTGATTCCGGAAGTGAAAAAGCTTATCCGCTCTATCACGCTTGAAAAGGCGGAAGAGGTTGCGCGCCACACCATGACCCTTGGCTCGACGCGCGAGGTTATCGCATACCTTCGCAATATCGTCAGAGAATTCCAGCCGAGTTGGACCTTCATGTAATGTTATGCTGGTGAGAATCAATAATCAAAAAGCCTGGCGGTTAGGCCAGGCTTTTGTTTTGGTCTTATTTGGCTTCAGCAGCGGGCGGGGGCGGGGGAAGCTTGA
This sequence comes from Planctomycetota bacterium, assembly GCA_016936955.1. GTDB lineage: Bacteria > Planctomycetota > SZUA-567 > SZUA-567 > SZUA-567 > JAFGWW01. The sequence goes on from JAFGWW010000248.1 coordinate 1,377, forward strand.
TATCCATATCCTTGAGGTTCTTCTCCAGCTCTTTGTATTTCAAAAGTGCCTCGGCTGTGGTCTCTTCGTGGTTGAGAAATTCGAGAAGGTTGGTAATCTTCAGGGTATAGCGTACGTCCGGTGGAAGGTCGGCGATGTGCATGATTTTGCCACTGGCCTCAACCTTGTCCCGCACAGCAACCAGCATTCTGATCCCTTCGCTGAAAAGGGCGTCAACATTCAGAAAGGAGAGCACGATTGCGTCGACTTCCTGGGTGATTGCGATAGAAATATCGCTCCAGATCTTGTCTGAAGACTCTCTGCGCAGTTCGCCGGAAAGATAGATTACGCCGACCTTTCCCGCAACTTTCAAAGGATATTCAGTCATTTTTTGAATCCCGGGGCCAAAAAGTGAATAATCAGATCAATGTCTTACCGTATATCGATATCGGCATAATCCGCGAAATTTTATACATCTAATGCAGCTTTATCCCATAAAAATCTTCTCATGGCCAAACCATACCCCCTGCTGGCCAAGCACCAGATCCCCATAGGTGCCATCATATCCGAGGGGATTAAAGCAGAAATTCCCTTGTTTTACCATTAAAATCGCATCTAAAACTTCACGTGGAAGGGCATTTCCGAGCTTGGACGTGATTTCCTTTTCATCAAGACCCCAAAGCTGCACTTCAGTGCCTGCTATTTTCGTGATTTCGTCGAACATTTTGACAATTTTACGGGAACTGATGCTTTTTACGCCAAGCCCGGCGGCAAGAACCTCGACCAAGGGAACCATGTGGAGTGCCTTCTGGCGCGGGGTAATGCTCTCCAGCGACCGTTCGTCACCCTGAAGGCGACCAAGCTCAAGGGCGCGCTGAATGACGCCGATCGTCATCTGTTTGCCACAGATTGGGCAGACGTTGTCGGCAGGGGCCTTGTCGGGGGAGAAATAGCAGTATTCGCCGTTCTCGTGGCCGACCTTGCCAGCACGGTGGCCGGTGAGGAAGAAGCGCCCTTCGGTTGGAGTGAACTCGGCGGTGAAGTTTACTTTTCTGTCGTGGATGGCCTGTATCATTGCGCCGTATGATTTGTCACTAACTTCGAGGGCGGTAAATTCGCGCCCCACGCGGTTAAGCGCGGCGGAGTGGCAGTCTGAGTTTGAAAGGAGGGTGACATTATCAAGCTCAGGGATCAGGGCAAGTATCTCAGGGTCGGCCGAGAGCCCGGTTTCTACCGCACGGATGCGCGAAGCAAAATCGTCGAAGAAATCCCGCATGCTGTCAATCGGGTGGTCTGATCCGAAAATTCCCTGCGGGGTCAGGACGTGGGCCGGCATGATGAGAATGCTCTCGTCGACCGCCTGCACCTTGTCGAGTGTCGCGGCCACATCGTCCGCATCCTTGCACTTGACGAATGGGCGCCCCATATTCAGTTTGGTCTCTTTTGCCGCAAGTATCTTAGCCACTTCCCGGGCGGCGGAGAATGAAGGGAATAGCAGAACCACATGGGGGCCTTTGCGCCCACCGGATGGAACGTCAGCTGTTATGATAATCTCTGACTGTAGGCAGAACCGCTCGCTACCATTTGCGTCGCCCCCTTCGCCGGTAAAGGAAAAGAAGCCTGATTCCTCTTCCTTAAGGGTGCTTTCAAGCGTGTCGAGCCATTCCGGTTGAAGGCAATCGCCGGTGCCGAAGACGTCTATTCCTTTCTGCGCCATGGTTTTGGTCACGAGGGCAGGGGAGACGTCCCCTACTCCCCCGGCGTGCCCCGAATGGCTGTGCAAATCAACTACTAGCTGCATATTAAACTCCCATTTTCAGATAACATCTCAGAGCATACTGTATGTATAGGAACCCTCTTCTTCCAGACAAATCGGCGTTTTTTAGTTGAGCTTGCCTGCCATTAGGCGATAATTCGCTTTTATGGGTGAGAATGAAAATAACTTCAAAAGCAAGGCAGATTTTGTCTCTTCACGGGCCATGAACCCGCTTACTTCAGGTGAGCAGCCCCACGATATTTTCTGCGACAACACGCAGACAGCAGCAACAACCGCCACGCAGCTTTTCCGAAATCCAGAGATGTTTGCTATACTCAGCCGCAAGGTAATCCCGGAATATCTCGCCAGCCAGACCGCCACGCAGTTGTCTATCTGGAGCGCGGGGTGCTCCAATGGCGCGGAGGCATACTCACTTGCCATGGTTGCAGCGCAAACCCTTTCCGCACTCGAATCAGGCAAGCGATATTCAGTTTTCGGTACAGACATAAATCCCGAACGGATCGCCGAAGGGCGCAAGGGAGTATATCTGCTTCCCGCAATAAGATCGCTTACCGATGAATACAGGCATATACTTAATGCATATGCCCTGGTAAAGCGATCCGAGGTTACAATTTCCGAAGAGATTAAAATCTGCACGAAACTGGGGCTTTTCGATATCCGTAATCGCCCCAAGAAGCACACATTCAATTATATAGTATGCAACCATGTACTCCAGTATTACGATACGAGCGGGCAGATTGAGATAATTTCCAACCTCAAGGGTGCTTTGCGGCGTGGGGGATATATGTATCTCGAAGGCATTACTGATAAAACAGTTGCAGGCTCAGGCATTGTGAAGATTGCAGGATATACCAAGCTTTTCCAGGCAACATAGGATCGACAACCATGACAAAGCTGAATGTTGACGAACTCTTTGAATTAATCGCCCAACTCCGCCATCCGGAAACCGGCTGCCCCTGGGACCGGGAGCAGGCCCTCCATACCATGGCCAAACCGGTAGTGAGTGAGGCTAAAGAATTGGCCGAAGAGCTCTCGGCGGTTAATAAAAACGGCATAATCGAAGAGGCTGGGGATGTTCTCTGGAACCTAGTCACCGTACTATCAATCGCCGAAGAGCAGGGGCTCTTTACCCCGCAAGATATCGTCAAGGTCGTGGCTGAGAAGATGGTCGGACG
>JAFGWW010000249.1 GCA_016936955.1 Planctomycetota bacterium
GCGACTTTTTAATATCAATACCGTTCCAGCCCATGTGCGGAACCTTGATGTGCCTCTCTTCGGGAAAGCTGAAGCGAACAACCTTACCGGAGAGGATACCGAGACACTCAACCCCGCCGTCCTCCTCCGATTCGTCAAAGAGAAGTTGCTGCCCGATACAGATGGCGAGGGTCGGCTTGCCGTCAGTGATGGCCTTTTTCAAAGCGACATCCAGCCCCATCCGCTTGAGGTTATCCATGCACGCGGCCGCGCTACCCACGCCGGGAAAGATTACCCTCTCGGCACTGACCACAATCTCCGGGTCCTGCGTTACCACGCACTCCCCGCCAACGTGCTTGACGGCCAGCTCGACGCTGGTAAGGTTTCCGGCTTCATAATCCAATATCGCAATCAAGACTAACTCTCCTTGGAAGCAGCTTCCTTGTTCTGATTAATTCCGTCTTTCTCCAGGACCGGCGCGCCCTTGAGTGGGAAAGGCTCTTCCCCCTTGCCGAAGCCGACCAGCTTCATCTCAAACGCCCCGGCTTTCAGATACACAGGGCCGAAAGGCAATTCCGGAGCCTCCCACCGAACGACCGGCATATCCTGCCCCAGATCCTGCTTGATCCATGTAGTCTCCCTTACCGTCATGTCCCTGCCGTCGACAAATACGCTCTTCGTCTTTACAGCAGCTGTTTCGGTCGAATCGCCTGATACAAGCGCAGCAAGCGTATCGAAAGCAATCCCCTTTGACTCGATAATTTTATCACCGCTAGTTACCATAACGTTGGCTAATGATTTATTTTCCTGAATCTCCGCAATGGAAACCCTGAATCGTAAGGACTCCGTCGCGGCAAACTCCGGCATATCTTCTTGCTCGGCCTTTTTCTCGTCCTCAACCTCAGTAGCCTCCGGCTCGACCATGCCGACGTCCTTTTTCATTACAGGCAGAACAATATCTGCCCCTGCACCTGCGGGAAGGGTAATCTCCCATTCAATCCACTGGCCTACCTCCAAAGCCGGACGCTGCCACTCTCCGCCAAATGCAAGCGCCGAGGCAAGACAGAAGCAAATAGTGAAAAGGCAAGCAAAGCGAATCAATACGTCCTCCAAAATAATCTTTAATAAGGATATAGGCCACGGCATTACAGGTCAATAAAATACGGTGTGATATCAAAATAAGAAGGCGACAGCCTCAGAGCCATCGCCTTCGTTTAAAGGTTAATTTATCGGTTTTACAGGTACTTAGTAAGCTTCACGATGTTTCCAGGCGGAAGGTACTCGACCTTGTCGCAGCAGCGAAGCATGAGGCCGATACCGAGACCGCCGTAGCCACCTGCGCTGTGCCTGTCGCGGGCCTGCTGAATGGGGCTCATGTCGCGGGATTTCTTGATCTGACTCAGAAAGTCAAAACCGCCGCCCTCATCACCGCAGGTAACGGTAATTTTTTCTTTGTCCAGAACGTAGAGCACCTCGATCATCTTCGACGGGTCGCCCACATTACCATGGCGGCGCGCGTTATCGATAGCTTCGCGTATGGCGTAGAAAAAGCCGTCCGACGCCTCCTGCGGCAGCCCGGTCTGGAGCAGCATCTTTTCGATCGTGTCGTTCGTCTGGGCGATAGACTGGTCGCGGGTCTCGAACTCGAAGCAAGCCTCCTGCACAAACAGGATAGACTCAGACTTGCAGCGGCTGAATTCAGACTGCGCAAGGGCAACCATCTCGCGAACCTCGAAAGGCTCAACCACGAATTCATCTTCAGCAACACGATAAGTAATCTCTCGGTTGTGGTCTTCCTCGCTGGGATAGATAAATATGACAGAAAGGATACCGTTGCCCTGACGCGTCTTCAGCTCGGAACAGATCTCACGCGCCTCAGGAATGGTGCTGTCTATAATCGCGACGTCGATCCTTCCGCCGTCGAGGGAGGCAAGAGCCTCTTCCTTGTTGCGCACCACGACCGCGCCATCTGATCTTCCGCAAAGACAGCGCGCAAGGAAGCGATGGAAGTGCTGATCGCCATTTACACCAAGCATTATTCTGGCATCTGGAAGTTTCGGTGCGGGAGTAGAAACCGTTGGAACAAACGCCCCTCCCCTGATCTGTTTTCGTGCCGGTTTCTGCGCGCCGGCAGAGGTAGCCCCTTCGTGATGGTCGCTGACCTTGGCTTTTAGCCCCTTGTCTATTCCTTCAAGGGCGGCATCAATAGTCGGGAAAACATGGAGAACACTCAGAAGCCCGAGCATGCGTATCAGCCGTGCCATCTCTTCGTCAGTGTTGACGATCATGAGGGACAGGGAGTTCTTCTCAAGAGCATCGTTAATGCGGACAAGTTCGCCGAGACCGGATGAGTTGATGTAATTGACATTGCTGAGGTCAATTATGACATCCCTCCCCGATGTAATCGGATCGTTCATGTCTTCGCGAAAGCGTGATACTGTAGGCGTGGAGATGATGCCGTCAAAGGCGATGGCGCAAATTTCTCTATGCTGCGGGGAATAGATATTGTTTACGGTCGATCTTAGCTTGGCCACTGTCGCTCTATGCCTCCCGACGAGACTGAAAAACCGAGAACCTTACCCTGCCGGGAGAGAAACAGCCAAACGCAGCGGCGTTTAACAGAGACCTCAACCCAACACGCAAGCACTACCTGAAACTTATGCCGCCTGCTCCTGCGGCTTTATTCGCTTTTGACGGGTTCCTTAGCCTACATCCCGATAATGACGGCGTAGGATCTTTCCGAAAAGATCAGATCGGGAACAAGCCCGACTTCCTCATCATAAAACGCGAACCATTACTGATCGCGTCGAGAGGCGTGTGCTGTTCACCGGTAATATCAAGTGTTACCCAGCCAGAATATCCGCCGGAAAGAAGATTCTTGCTTACCGCCTCAAAATTCACCGCTCCGCGCCCGAAGGTCGGGGTTGGTGCGGGGGCGCCGCTCTTGGCCTTGCGCTTGCTCCCGGAAACATCGCGATAGCGCACCATACACAAGCGGTCTATATGAGTTTTTATAACCCTCTGAGGGCTTCCACCCGCCAGAGCTATTTCCGAAGTATCAAGAGAAAGGCCGACCGCCTGCTCATTGGTCATGGCCATCAGGCGGCTTATATCTTTTTCGGAAGATACAGGGCCGTCGGCGGTGGGCAGGAAACAGACCTTGGTATTGAAATAACTGCAACGATCGGCGATCTCCTCAAGGATGGCGCCGACAGTAGCCCACATTTCGTCGCTGATATCTTCCGGCACCTCGCCTATATGCCTTATCGTCAAGGTACCCTGGCTAGCGGCACTGACAAAACGCGCCGAGTTAACCGCTTTTTCTACCTGCTCATCAGCGTGTTCGCGGTCAAGAAGGTCGACATTCTGCACAAGGCCAGCCAGCGTAAGGCGGCTCTTCTCAAGAATTTCCTCGAACACGTGAAGCCTGTCTTCATACTCGTTCACCAGACTTGCGGGACACTCGATGCCGTCAAAACCGCACTCAGATATCTCGGTAATGGCCTGCACAAGACCGGCATCCCCCCAAGGGGCGGTGTAACAAGACAACCTGATTTCACCCACTATCTTTCTCCATACCCAACCGAAACTGTGATCATAACCTCTACCACTGTCGCGTCAGGCGTTGCTGCTTTTTGTATAACTTCTATTTCGATATATCGGTTATATCGACCGCCGGACTTAACAGCAAATTGTCATAAAGCCAACAAAAGGGGCTAACTAAGGCCTCCATTACAAGCATGATATCATCAGCCCTGGCCACCGCGCCAAACATGATTGAACAGCAAAGGGCAAGATACGGCAGCCCCCTCAAGAAGTTTGATTATAAAAATTATCCACCAAAAATCAACAGCAATAGAGGCTTATGGCAAAATTAAACCGCCGCTGATCGACAAGCGGCGGTTCGGTGGCATTAATTGGCAGGCATGGATTTATGCAGAGCAGCACTGCTTGCAATAACTCTTCATAACCTCAATGGCCTTAACGATTTCCGTCTCGAAATCATCAGTTTTGCCTTCGAAAGAAATGCGCCCGGTGTAGTTGAACTTGTCCATGCAGGAGAAGAACTCGGAAAAGTCGCATTCTTCCGCGCCAGGAGCCATCCTGTTTACGTAAGTTGCAATGTGTGAATGCTTTATAAGGCTGCCGGATTCAACCAGCTCACTTGACGAATCACCATCCTTGCCCCAGTGGTAGGCGTCAACAAGGAGGCGGAAGTTTTTGTGGCCAACCTCTTTAACCAGTTTGGCACCCTCGCCCACGGTGGTAAGCACGTTGCATTCGGCCTTGTTAAGGGGCTCCATGACGACAGTTACGTCAAAAGCGGCTGCAATTGGGGCAAACATCATCCCGAAATCAACCAGCTGCTCCCATGCACGTTCGCGGCTGAACCCTTCCGGAATTGCGCGCGCACCGCCAGAACCGAAGACAATAGTGTCAATACCCGCGATCTTGGCACGCTCAAAAGCTTTTGTAACATAACCAACAAGCGCAGCAAAGTCGACTTCAGGGCCAGTGATCTTCAAGCTGCCGGGAATAAAGCAGTTAACCACCGGGCACGGAATCGGGGCGACTTTTACCTGCTCCAAGGCCTTATTGAACTCAGTTTCGCTCTCCTGCGGCTTGAGCAAGCCACCAACCGACCATTCAAAATAATCATAACCAGCCTTGGCAACCATCCCGGCCTTATCCGGACCACAACATACACCATACTGCATGGTAGACTCCTCGGTTAAATTTTGCCAGATGCAACTGAAGAAAACAAAATCTGTGTAAATCAGAATAAATATTTGTGTGCCAACGTAGGCACTATTATAAATACACCAATAATACTGTTATGCAAATATCTTTTGCGGCTTTTTTTAGCTCTAGTTAAATTTCCTACATATTCCGCCCTTTGTCTTGACAAAAGAATAGTCGCTACGTATTATCTGTCAGAGAGTTAACTGGCTAACGGAGTTTTAAAGTGCTTTTCACCAGCAAAAAAACTAAAACCACCACCTTCGCGGCCACTAAAAAAGGCAAGCGACGTTTTAGTTTGTAGCTCCGGACAGCCATCAGAGAAGTATATAACCGGAGCGATTGCTCCGGATTTTTTTTTGCATAGGCGTAGGGTTTGTTCAGAGACCGGGATACCGGCTGACAGGTCATGCAGACCGCCAACCCCGCTTTAATGGGCGAGGAGCCAGAGGCTCCGTAACGAAGAGAGGCTGCACTGATGGGTAAGAATGTTGCAATCGTAGGCGTCACTGGCGCCGTTGGGCAGGAGATGCTTAACTGCCTTGAGAAGAGAAATTTCCCCGTTGACGAACTGCGCGTAATGGCGAGCGCCCGTTCCGCAGGCAAGACGATAAAATGGAAGAACGAGGAACTTACCATCATCGAGGCCACCACCGATTCTTTCGAAGGAATCGATATCGCCCTCATGGCGGTCGAGAGCGACCAGTCGCTTGAGTTCAGCCCCGCCGCCGTCAAGGCCGGAGCCGTAGTCGTAGACAACTCCAGCGCC
>JAFGWW010000250.1 GCA_016936955.1 Planctomycetota bacterium
GGGGTGAAATAACGCTTCTCGTCAAGGACCGCATAATTTGGCAGCAGGCATTTGTGGTAAACCGCTTCGAGCACCCCGTCGCGCACCAGAGCCGCCGCGTTGTAACGCTGCCCCTCGGAGGTGACAAGGGGGTAGCCGATAAGGGCGAGGCCCTCGACCTGCGGGATAAGCTCTTCCATCACATTGCCGCAGGCGGAGAAAAAACCCGGCTTCAAAAGCAGGTCTTCCGGCGGATACCCGGCGATGGTGAGTTCGGGAAAAATGACGAGGTCGGGTTCGTGCTTCGCCGCCTCTTTCATGGAAGAAAGAATCTTCGCGGCGTTGCCGTCAAGATCGCCGACGGTGGTGTTTATCTGTGCGAGTGCGTAACGTGGCATTGTTGTTTCCTGCGCTTACTTGTAAACCGGATAAAAAGTCACCCCAGATCCTCGAAGACTGGCGCGCATGCCCTCATCAGGACTTCGCGGATCATGTTTGATACCTCGATGATCTGCGGGTGGGCACCGCTCGCGGTGCGGAGTTTGAGATAATGGCGCCACTCGCGGAAATTGGCGGTCATCACAATCTCGGTTTTCAGACACGTGGGCAGAACCGAGCGGGCAATCTGGGGGCTCGCGCCGGAATTAAGCATCTCGAAGTAGGCACGCTCCGCCTCCTCGCAGGCTTTCTTCCACTCGTGCTCCTGCAGTGGGGTCATGCTCGGTGGCTTGATAACCGAGATCTCGTTGCCGAATTTTTCCTTGGAGTAATTGCAGTAGCGGGTCGACTCCTGGGCGTAACTCGCCACGCGGTGGCGCACGATCTCGTGGGTAATGCCACGGTCGGTTACGATGCGGAAAGAAGCGCTGGCATGCTCAATCACTGCGTCGTGATTGCGGCTGATCAGCATCTTCACAAACTTGGCCGCCGAATCTTCGGTAATGTTCTCCTCCGACTTGTAACACGTACGCCCCGCAAGCTCGATAACCTGAAGCGCGTCCGGCGTTATCCAGAGCAGTTCCACCGAGGGTTTAACTATCTGCATATTCAAATACCTTTCCTTGTTACCGCATGACTGCAAAAGCTGGTAAGCTTAGAGCTTTTAAAAGAACCTCGGATTTTTGCTTCAGATCAAAAATCCGACGGCTAAGAGCTGGAGCAAAAGAGATAGTTATTTTAGAAGCTCTTATTTTATTTCCCTGATAAGGCGCTTGATAATGTCGTCGCTGCTCACGCCTTCGGAGTCGGCGTTGAAGTTGGTCACAACCCTGTGGCGCAGAACCGGCAGGGCGACTTTCTGGATATCCGAAACGTCGACGGCGAAGCGTCCGGAGAGGACGGCCCGCGCCTTGCCCGCGAGAACCATGTGCTGTCCCGCGCGGGGACCCGCGCCCCAGGAAACCCACTCCTTCACGAAATCGGGCGAGGCCTTCTCTTTCGGACGGGTGGAGCGGGCAAGCTTGATCGCGTAATCAAGGGCCGTGTCCGGAACCGGGATGCGCCTCACGAGTTTCTGCAGCAGCATGATCTGTTCGGCGCTGAGGATCGGGGTTATGGCCTCGCTCTTTTCGCCGGTGGTGGCGCGCACAATCTCGCGCTCCTCGGCTTCGTCCGGATAGTCGATCATGATATTGAACATGAAACGGTCGAGCTGCGCCTCGGGAAGGGGATAGGTTCCTTCCTGCTCGATCGGGTTCTGGGTGGCAAGGACAAAGAAAGGCTGGGGAAGTTCGTAGCGCACCCCACCAGCCGTGACCTGCCCTTCCTGCATCGCCTCGAGCAATGACGCCTGCGTCTTGGGCGGCGTGCGGTTGATCTCGTCGGCGAGGATGATGTTCGAGAAAATCGGGCCTTTTACAAAACGGAAAGAACGCTCCCGCGTCTTCTGGTCTTCTTCAAGAATATCGGTGCCGGTAATGTCGGACGGCATCAGGTCGGGGGTGAACTGCACACGGTTGAAAGAGAGATTGAGCGCCTCGGCGAGGGTTTTCACCAGCAGGGTTTTGCCAAGGCCAGGCACGCCGACGATGAGAACGTGGGCGCGGCAGAACATCGCCACCAGTAATTCTTCAATAACCTCGTTCTGGCCGATGATTACCTTGTGGATCTCCTGCTCGAGAACCTTTCTCGCGCCGGCAAGTTTTTTCGCCACCTGTACATCGTCTTGATTGTCGCTCATGCTCTCTCCCGCTCAAGGATGCCGGAAGCCCGGTCGTAAAGGCTTCAAGGGAAGGAAACATTATCCGCAAAAAGCGTAAAAAATGAAAGCTGAAATATTCGTTCCCCAGGCGCTTAACAGGGAAAATTTCATTAAAAATATTCCCTACTCTTCCTCCGTGCCCTCTGCGCTCTCGCCGAAATATTCCAGCCAATCATCTACCTCGTGTTTGGACAGATTTGCCGTCTTGTATTGGGGGGGCTGCTTTTTTCCGGGTTTGCGCTGCAGGCTGCGGGCGATGAAATCCTCGACCGTGATGATCTTCGCCCCGTAAGAGCGCAAGGTCGCGGCAAGGCCCCTGTCGCTGGTGACGGCGGTTACGCTGCGCGCCCTGCCCTGCTTGGCGTCGAGGGATTCGACCATGGCGTCATCCGCCTTCTTGCCCGGCCCCGGAAACCTTACGCGCAGGCCGTGGATAATCTGCGACCCCTGCGAAAGCCCCCCGTCCATGAAGACAATAACCCCCGCCCTCTTTGCAAGAGCGGAAGAGAGAAGCCGCAGCGCATTCTCCTGCAACCCCGCCATGTCGGTCGCGGGATTGCGGAAAGCCGAAAAACCCTCCCGGGTCTCGTCCCAGCGATGGAAAAGATTAAAACCGTCGATCCACGTTTCATTTGCCATGGCTGTGATTATATTGGAAATGACTGCAAAACAAGCAGTTAGCCAGAAAGTCAACCAGAACCGTAACTATATTTGATATTCCATAAACTCATATTCGCGGTCATAATAACGCAAATCATTGATATATAAGGCAATACGCAATATCACCGCCTTTAGATTCAAAACATCCGCACTTGACACGAGTTTCTTATCAACTAAACTTGGAAATCATTCTGATTTCCGTATGATTGTTATACATCTTATTATCGATTGACCGCGTTCCGGCGGGATCGGGTTCTGAAGGTTTTGCCGGGGCGGCAGACAGTTTCTATAAAAGCCAGTCGGGAAAGTTGGCGGGAGGACAACCCTTGTTCAAGAAAATGACTTCACTCGTTGCGTTAACCATGATTTCCTCTTACACCCTCATGGCAGGAGAGGAGGAGGCGGCCGCCGGCGGCGGGAAGACCTTCCTCGACATGATTGTCCACGGCTACAACCTGAGCCCGACCATCAC
>JAFGWW010000251.1 GCA_016936955.1 Planctomycetota bacterium
AGGCGCGGAAGATGCTCGGCTCCGACCGCGACGCGGGGGTGAGGAACATGGCGGCCGTCTCCCTTGGCATGTTAAAGGACAAGGACAGCGTGCCCCTTCTGCGCGAGCGTCTGGCCGATTCTTCGCCGACGGTGAGATATTATTCGGCCTGGGCTCTGGCGAGGATGCACGACCCCGCAGGCTTCAGGCATATCGAGCGTCTGGCTTTGAGCAACGACCCCACGATTGCGCCGCAGGCGATTATGGCGCTGGGCGGGCTTGGGACAAGCGAGTCGGTGCCCACCCTTTACCGCTGCCTCTTTTCCCGCAAGGAGAAGGTGTGGGGCGCGGCGGTGGAGGCGATCTCGGCGCTGCCGGAGAAGACGGTGGAGGCCGGGCTTGAGAATCTGCCGAAGGAGCAGAAAAGTTCAGTCACCGTGCGCTTCGCCATGCTTGCCTGCATAATTGGGCGGGGCAAGGTTCCTGCCGAATGCGCGAATATTATCCGTAACGGAAACCGGGAGGAGAGGATTCTCGCGGTGCGCTGTTACGAAAAAGGAGTGGGTGGTGATTCGGTGCCCGCCCTGATTTACGCGACCTATGATGATGAAGCAGAGGTATGTCTTGCGGCGACGGAGGCGCTCGGCCGGGTTATCAAGGAGAAGAAGCTGGCACAGAAAAAGGACGGGAGCTGGGAAGAGTGGTGGTTCGGCCAGCATTACGTCCTTTCTGCCGGAAGCGCAGAGGCGTTGCTCCTCGATCCTTTGGGCAACAAGGAAAAAGTCAAGCTGGGCGTAAAGGCAAGCCTCGGCGCGGTGGTGGTGTCGATCAAGCCCGGCACGGGCAAGGATAAGCGCGAAGAGGCGCGGGTGGTGCTCCAGAGCGGAAGGATGAGGTTCGAGATCCGCCCCTACCGGTAAGGCTGCCGAAGCAGACCCGGCTTTGCGTTCATACCCTTTTCAAAATCATTTCAGCCTTTCAAAACAGCCCCCGTTCCGCGGGCGTCAGTAAAACCCGTTAAGCCTTTTCGGGTTATATTTCCCTATTCATATTAAAACAAGATTAACAGTATCCTTACTTGTTTATCCGCTTATTCATAGTAATAAGGAGGTATCGTGGTTGCAGGAATATTTTGCATTGGGCGGTTAAGGAATTTCGGGAGCAAGAGATGAAAGGCATGGTTCTGAGGAGCAGGAGCGAGGATTTCGAGTTCAGTCAGGAAGGAGAACTCCGGATCATCAAACCTCACCGTGACCTTGCGGCCGAGGTGTCCGAAACTTTTCGCAGAATACTTCTCAATCAGCTGCCGGTACGCGAAGGCGTTTATCGGATCGATCTCGCGCAGGTCGGCTACATGGACACAGCGAGCGTAAGCTCTCTGGCGTGTTTCGTGCGCATGGCCCGCCATCACTATTCGAGGGCGAAGCTTGAGGTCATCGGGGTGAACGAGGCGGTGGGCAGGGAACTCAAGGCTGCTGATATAAACTTTTCATCGTGAACGCGATTGTCGTTCCGGGGGAGGTGAAGGGTTGACCATGGGAGCGCAATTTCCCGCAGGAAAATTCTTCGCTTCACCCGGAACGACAATTTTTGTTCCGCCTGGTTTTATCGATATTGGCAACAACCCATGTCGGGGGAGGCAAAAGGATGCTTTCGTATATTTTGCCGGATACCGAGAAGAGTGAATTGATGGACGCCGTGAAGGACGACGGGCTCGACAGGCTTCTGCTCAACGGTTGCATCACGCCCTATTTCCAACCCATAATCGATCTTTATTCCGGCTCGCCCCTTGGTTATGAAATACTCACGCGCGGGTGTTCGCCGTTGGAGAGCGCGACCAAGATTTTCAATAAGGCCAAAGAGGAGCGCCGCCTCTGGGAGATTGAGTGCGAGTGCCGCAGGGCGGCTTTCAGCGTAATCTCGCGCCTCCCCGCCGAGGAGCGGGGGCTCAAGTATTTCCTCAACGTCAGTCCGGAACTGATGAGCGATCCGGGTTTTACCCACGGCTTCACCATTCAGGCCCTTGAGCGGGAGGGGCTCGACCCGAACCACTTCATTATCGAGATCAGCGAGAGCCACCGAAGTTTTGACTATGGCACACTTGAAGATTTTGTGCGCCACTACTCCAATCAGGGCTTTACCATCGCGCTGGATAATTTCGGCGCGGGGCACTCCAGCTTCTCTACCATCATCTCGGTCAACCCGCATTTTATCAAGCTCGACAGGATGGTGACGGAGAACATGCACGAGAACGCCTATAAGCAGCTTCTGGTGAAATCGATGGTCTCTTTCGCTTCGTCGGTGGAGGGGGCGATCGTGGCGGAGGGGGTGGAGACGTGGGAGGAGCTCGAGTGCGCCGTCCGCCTCGGAGTGCGCTACGCGCAGGGTTATCTCTTCTCCCATCCTACGCCGCAACCGGAAAAGCTCAAGGCCGAGGTGCACGAGCGGCTGATGCAGGTGATCAGGAAATATAACTACCCGCGCATCGACCTCGACGAGACGATCAACAACCTTGTGGTCATGCCCAAGGCAATCGATGCGGGGACGCTGCTCTGCGAGTCGGTTGATCTGCTTTTCAAACGCAACCGGAGCATCGACCATATCGTGATTCTCGACGAGCGCAAGCCTGTGGGGATCATCACGCGCCAGCATTTTTACGTCTCTACCAGCGGCCCTTTCGGCTATCCCCTTCTGCAAAAAAAGCCGGCCGAGGTGGCGGCGAAGAGCAACCCGCTGGTGGTGCCGAACAAGATGGGCCTCACCACCCTCTCGCGCCTCGCGATGGAGAGGATGCCGGAAGACCTTTACGATCCGGTGGTGGTGGTGGACGAGGAGGGCAAGCTGATCGGGTCGGTGACGATCAAGCAGCTTATCAGCCGCGCGGGTGAGCTTGAGGTCAAGAACGCGATGGGCGCCAACCCCCTCACCAACCTTCCGGGCAACCGTTCGATTCACAAGTGGATAGACCGCGCTATCGAGAGCCCGCCCTTTACGGTAATTTACGGCGACCTCGACAAGTTCAAGGAATTCAACGACGCCTACGGTTTTCTCATGGGCGATGAACTGATCAAGCTTGCGAGCTCGATCCTTTCGGCGCGGCTTGAGGAGATATCGCCCAGGGCAAATCTCGGGCATGTGGGCGGGGATGATTTCATTATCGTGGTCAACGATCTTGTGGCCGAGGACGGGCTGAGAAAAATATGCGAAGACTTCGACCGCGAGCGCCTCAAGCTGCTCCGGCCCGATGACGCGGAGCGGGGGTGGTATATGTCAACCGACCGCGCGGGGAACAAGGTCGAGGTGCCGCTGCCGATGATAAGCCTTGCCGTGGTGGACAGCAATAATCTCGACATCGAGCCCCACCCGGCCCTGCTGGGGCAGATCTCCGCTTCCTTGAAGAAAAAGATCAAGGAGATCAACTCCCGCACCCGCTACAGCGGATACCTCAAGGAGCGCAGGGTCTATACGTCGCTCTGAGATGGGTGCGAGAACGCCTTCCCGTTTTGCCCTGAATATCTCGAAAGGTGAAAGTTTTTTTCGTTCATATTTCGACAGGCTCAGCACGAACGGGAGGAGGTTTTCATTCTAATTTCGATTAGGCTGGGCGCGAAGGCGAACCGGTGAAAATTAGCCGTGCAGAAGTAGCGCGGTTTTTTCATGTGACAACCTACCTGTAGAGCAGGGAGGTCGCATGGAATTTTCCGCTTATATGGGAAAATAACCCCCGCTCGCCCTGATCTTGTCGAAGGGTGGGTTCTTGCGTTAATACTTTGGCATGCTCAGTATGAAAGGCGAAAGGTTTTTCCTTTCGCACTTCGGCAGACTCAGCACGAACGGGGGAGAGTTTTCCTATCGGATTTCGACAGGCCGGGCATGCGTTAATTGATTGTGGAAAAGGCGGCGCCGTGATAGAATCGGGCCACGGCGCCGCCTTTTTTTATTGCTGGCTGAGGGTGGGTTTTCGCGACGGCGGGGAAATGACAGGGAGCAGGATGAAGAACAAGCTTCGCGAGCTTCGTAAAATGCTGCGTGAGATGGGCTCGGTACTCGTCGCTTTCAGCGGCGGGGTGGACAGCGCGTTTCTGATGAAGGTAGCGCAGGAGGAACTTGGCGACAAGGCTCTGGCCGTTACACTTACATGCGCCATGTTTACGCCATGGGAGATGGCGGAGGCGGAGAAACTTGCTCGGGAGAATAATTTCCGGCACGAGAAATTACCGGTGGATGCCCTATCCATAAACGAGATCACCGCCAATCCGGTCGACCGCTGCTATCATTGTAAAAAGGCGATTTTCAGGCAGATTCTGGAGCGCGCGCGCAGCGAAGGTATCGGGCATGTGGTGGAGGGCACCAACGCCAGCGACCTCGGCGACTACCGCCCCGGGCGCAAGGCGCTGGGCGAACTTGGCATCCTCTCGCCCCTGCTTGAAGCGGGGCTGACCAAGCCGGAGATCCGCGAGCTCTCTAAAGGTCTGGGGCTGGAGTCGTGGGACCGCCCGTCATGCGCCTGCCTTGCAAGCCGCATCCCTTACGGGGTGGAGATTACCGAAGAGAGGCTGGAGCAGATCGGCAGGGCGGAAGAGTTTCTGCGCGGCATGGGGATTGTCCAGTGCAGGGCACGTTATCACTGGAACCTGTTGCGCATCGAAACGTGCGACGAATATATTGACATTATCGTGGCCAATCGCGCTAATATTGTGAATGAGATCAGGAATCTCGGTTTCGATTACGTAGCCCTCGACCTCGAAGGCTACCGGACCGGCAGCATGAATGTGAATATCGAAAAAGATGACGAGTGAGACAGAACACGACGACCACGACGGGCAGGAATTGGAGACCGCACCGGTAATCTCCTGCGGGGTTCCGTTGCGGGAGGAGGAGACCTTCCCGGAAGAGAAGAAGATGAGTCTCGGGGACCATATCCTCGAGCTCCGCTCGCGCCTTATCATCGCCATCGTCGCTTTTATGCTTTTTTTCATTCCTTCCCTCATTTTCTGTTATCAGCTCTTTGATTTCATGCTTCTGCCGCTGGGTTGGGCCGGGGACGAGGTTGAGGGGCTGGTCAAGCTTCGTTTTGACGGGCCATGGAAAGGCCTCTCCATCGCGGTCTCTATATCCCTATATATCAGCATTATTCTCTCCATGCCGGTGTGGATTTATCAAATGTGGCTCTTTATCTCGCCGGGACTTAACAAGAAGGAGCGGAGGGCGGCGGTGCCGATTTTCGCGTTCGGCTCTATCCTTTTCCTTACCGGCGTGTTTGTAGCTTTCCGGTTTGCCACACCACTGGGGCTGAATTTCCTCGCCCTCTTCAATAGCGGATTCCATAACACCGAGAATCTCTGGCTGCCGGATCAGTATTTCAGCTTTATCGCCAGCGCCTGCATCGGCTTCGGCCTCGGCTTCGAGACGCCGCTGGTGATGATGGCCCTCGCGCGGGTCGGTATCATAACTCCTGAGCTGGTTATGCGTTACTGGCGTCAGGTGATTATGGTTATTGTGGTGCTGGGCGCGATTCTCACCCCTCCGGACCCCCTTACCCAGGCAATTCTCGCCTCCATCATGACCATACTCTTCTTTATCGGCTACGGGCTTACGGTATGGGTGAGTGCCAAAAAAGAGGAAGATTAGCTTTTGCCTTGACTTGGGGCATGCGCGGAAATATCCTCGTAAATGCTTTATTATTAAAAACATAAGATATTATCGGGACACCTGATGAGACTTACACCATACGGACGCAGAGAGATTGCCGTAAGCCTGATTCTGCTTGGCGCGATTGCGGCCGGGGCGTGGCTTTTCGGCGGCTGGCTCAGCCCCTTCCTGCGCGTTCTTGCGATTTTCCCGGCGATAGTATTCCTCTGGGTAATATATTTTTTCCGCGACCCTGTTCGTCAGGTTCCCACTGGCGAAGGGCTGCTGATCTGTCCCGCCGACGGTGAGGTGACCCACATCGACGAGGTGGAGGAGGATCAGTTCATCGGCGGCAAGGCCATGCGTATCAGCATCTTCATGAACATCTTCAGCGTTCATGTAAACCGCGCGCCTTTCGCCGGGAAGGTTGCCCATGTAAAGCACCGCGACGGGCAATTTGTAAACGCCATGAGTGGGGATTCGTCCCACCTCAACGAGGCGAACGACATGGGAATCGAGACGGGCGAGGCGAGGATGCCGAAGGTCATGGTGCGGCAGATCGCGGGGCTTATTGCACGGAGAATAGTCTGTGACCGCAAGGTGGGGGATTCCCTCAAGGCGGGCGAGATATTCGGCATGATAAAATTCAGTTCGCGGGTGGAGGTGTTTTTGCCGGCGGAGACGAAATTGAACCTCAAGGTCGGCGTTGGAGACAAGGTCAGGGCCGGGCTTGATATACTCGGGGAGCTTACGGCATGAGGCGGATTTCATTTCTTCCCAGTCTGCTGACGGTAGGTAATTTCACCTGCGGGTTTATTTCCATCATTCTCTGCCTGCAAACGATCCGCCTGTACGGTATCGCTAAGTTTGCCGCTGAGCCGTTGCCGATTACCGACCGCGCGGCGGAGCTTTTCGGCTATGCATGCGCCTTTGTTTTCATGGGGATGATCTTCGACGTCTTCGACGGACGGGTTGCGCGCATGACGGGGGCGGTCAGCAAATTCG
>JAFGWW010000252.1 GCA_016936955.1 Planctomycetota bacterium
CTGAAGATTTATAAAAAACGCGCTGGCAGCAGCGGCAGCGAGACCAAAGAGATTACCGAACTGCAGGATTACGTCAAGGCCACAATCCTCCCCGCAATCGCTGAGGTAAAAGGCGCGACCTACCAGCGCGTCAAGATCCATGAAACCCCCAAAGAGGTTCTGGTCGACACCTCGGAAACGCGCACGGAACTTGCCGAACGGGGCGTGACTACAGAAGACATCTCCGACACCGTCCGCGCCAGCGTCTACGGATACCAGCCGGAAACAGTGGCCGAAAACGGCAACGATGTTGACATAACCGTGGTCCTTGGCTCAAAGCAGAAGAAGGAGAGCTTCCCCGAGTTTGTCATGAGCTCGATCAGGCCCATGAAAGTCCGCTCACCGATCACAGGCGGGCTTTACCCTATTTCAGACATGGCGCAGGTCTCGGACAAACCGGTTGAGGGGAGTGTGGTGCTTGAGCGCACCAACCGCAAGACCACCGCCACGCTGGAAGCATTCAACCAGCCCTACGCCCTCTCGGGGCGCACCATCGGCGACATCAGTTACGACGTGCAGACCGCGCTGCATAATCTTCCCGGCTTCGATGAGGAGTACACCTACGACCTCAAGAACCTTGCCAAGGATACGGAAGAATCCTTCATGGACGCGGCCAAGGCGTTCCTGATCTCGATAATACTTATCTACATGATCATGTGCTCCCAGTTCGAGCGCCTCGGCGACCCCATGGCGATCATGATTACCGTCCCCCTCGCCGCGATCGGTTCGGTCAGTGCGCTCCACATGGCGGGCGAGATCACCAGCCTTGGCGCGCTGGTGGGCGCTGTCATTCTCTGCGGCGTGGTGGTAAACAATGGCATTATTCTGGTGGAATATATCAACATCCTGCGCGCGCGCGGAATCTCCCGCGACCAGGCAATTGTCGAAGGGTCGGTAAGGAAAATCCGAAGCATCCTCATCACCAGCCTCACTTCCATCATCGGCATGCTGCCGCTGGTGCTGGGCGTGGGCGAAGGAAGCGAACTTTACCGCGGCGTGGCGGCGGTCATCGTGGGCGGGCTTATGGTCTCCACCCCACTGACCCTCGTAGTGCTGCCCCTGCTCTACTCGCTCATCGACGAGATGATGGACCTCGTGGACGCGCTGATGTTCAGGCTCTCGGTAACCATGGGCATGAAATAAAGTAACCGTGAATTTGCCTCCCCATCCGGGAGGGACGGAGGAGTTTAATGAAACGCGTAGAAATAATTTTCGACGAATCGAACGAGAACGAGGTAATGATGATCCTGCGCCAGGCGCAGGTCGAGAACTACACCCGTTTTCATAACGTGACCGGCCACGGCTCTTCTGGCTCCAAGCTCGGCAACGCCGTCGGCCCCGGCATCAACAACGTTATCGTGCTTTACGTTGAAGATGGTGTGGTGCCTCGCCTCACCTCGGCGATCACCCGGTTCAAAAATGTCTCGCGCGAATCCGGTGGCCACGCCGCCACGCGCTGCATCGTATCGACGGTAGAAGAATTTATCTAGAAGCATAATCCGCCGCGCATGGCGGCAAGGAGTAATTCAACATGGGTCATTTCGCGGTCAACAGGCCGGTCAGTGTGCTGATGCTGACGCTTGTCATGATAATGTTCGGTGTCGCCGCATACCTTAATCTGCCAAGCGACCTCTTCCCCGAGGTGAGCCAGCCGGGGTTGGTTGTGCACACCGAGTATAAAGGCGCGGCGAGCAGCGAAATCGAGAAGACGGTCACCAAAAAACTTGAAGAGAAACTCGGTTCGGTCAAGAATGTGGCGTCAATGAAATCCATCTCCGGCGAGGAGAGGAGCGACATCGCCCTCACCTTCGGCTGGGGCACCAACATGGACCTCGCGGCTATGGACGTGCGCGCCAAACTCGACGAAGTAATGGACGACCTACCCGAGGACGCGGAAGACCCGGTGGTTCTCCGCACCAGCTCCGGCTCAGGGGCGGTCATGGTTCTGAACATCGCGCCCAACCCCAAAGCTTCAGTAGATGTGCGCACCAACCCCGACGACCTGCGCGAGGACGTGGAGCGCCTGCTAAAACCCCGGCTTGAGCGCATCAACGGCGTGGCCGCAATCGGTATCGCAGGCGGTAAGGAATATGAGGTTCGTGTCCTTATTCTTCCCGACAAGCTCTCTGGCTACAACCTCTCGATTATCGACGTAAAAGACGCATTCGAGCGCGAGAACATCTCACAGCGCGGCGGTAAACTGAAAGAAGAAAACAGCCAGTTCCTGATCCGCACGGTCGGCACCTTTACCATAAACGAAATCGGCGAGTTGGTCGTGAGCAGGCCCGGCGAAAAAATCGTCCGCCTCCGCGAAGTCGCCACCTTCAAGTCCCACGAAGTGGAGAAATCCCCAGAGAGCGTGGCACGCCTCAAGACCTCTGCCTCCGACAAATCGCAGACCTCGATCGAGGTTTCGATCTTCAAGAAGTCGGGCGGAAATTCGGTTGCCATCTGCGAGGCTGTCCGCCAGACCCGCATACAGGTTCTCGCCGAACTCGCCAAGCGCAACGCCAAGAGCGGCATCGATATTGACGAAGAGACTGTCGCGCGTCTCGCAACCTTCAGGAGCAGCCTCCCCGAGAATGACCCGGCGGTTCAGTTTATCTCGAAGAACGCCCCCTTCGAGGCGGTGGTGAGTTACGACGAATCTGTCTTTATCAGCGAATCGCTGGACATGGTCCAGTCCAACGGCTTGCAGGGGCTTATCCTCGCGAGCGTGATTCTTCTCGTCTTTCTGCGCAGGGTGCAGTCGACGTTTATCGTCGTCCTCTCCATGCCGGTCTCGGTCATCGCAACGTTCTCGCTCTTTTACGCCAGCGGCATCAGCGTAAATATTTTCTCCATGGCCGGCCTCACCCTCGCGGTGGGCATGGTGGTGGACAACGCAATCGTCGTAACGGAAGCGATCTTCCACAAACTCACCTACGAGAAACGCATCAAGAAAGCGGTTACAGAAGCAGTTATCGAAATCGGGCCCGCCGTCTGGGCCAGCACACTCACTACTGTCGCCGTCTTCCTCCCCATCGTTTTTGTTCCAGGAATTGCGGGTCAGATCTTCCGCGACCTCTCGTGGGTCATTACCTACACGCTGATCTTCTCCATCATCATCGCCTTCACCCTCATCCCGATGCTGACCCTGCAGGTGATGGGCATTGAGTTCGGCCTCTTCGATATTCTCAACAAGATTCTCGAAACCCTCATCTCCCCCCTCACCAAAGTCGCGGACATCTTTATAGGGATATACAAAAGCATACTCAAAATATTTATCGAGAGCCTCGCCGCGCGCGGAGTGTTGGTTGCAATAATGGCGGTCTGCTTTGTCGGCGCTGTACTGATGCTGCCGCCGAGCGAGTTCTTCCCCGAAACGAAAGTCGACAGCTTCGCCCTTACGGTGCGCCCGCGCGTGGGGCAAACTCTGGAAGTGGTAAACAAGGCGGCGGAGAGGATCGAGACTTACTTCAATAACGTGCCGGAGATCGTGCGTTTCAACATCTCCGCCACCCCGCGCGAGATCAGGCTTATCGCCACCTTCGACAAGGAGAAGGTGATGGGCGGCGAGGTGCGCCCCGTC
>JAFGWW010000025.1 GCA_016936955.1 Planctomycetota bacterium
CAGATCATGCGCGCCATGAAAGGCAAGGCAAGCCCGGAAGCGGCGCAGGAGGTTATCGCCGAACGCTTCGGCATAGACCTCTCGGAACTCCAGAAAAAGAAGAAATAAAGCATGGCTACGAGCGAGACCGAAATCCTGGTTATCGGTGCAGGCCCTATCGGAATAGAGACGGCCGTCGCTCTCAAACAGGCGGGTCTTGATTATATCCAGATCGAAAAACGCCAGATCGGGCAGACAGTCTGGTGGTACCCGGCCCAGACAAAATTCTTCAGCTCAATCGACCGCATCGCCATCTCCGGCATGCCGATACCGGTCGCCAGCGGCGAGAGCAAGGCGACGCGTGAAGAGTATCTGGCTTACCTGCGGGCGGTGGTGACCCACTTCGACCTGAACATCAGGGTTTACGAAAAAGCGGTGAGTATCGAGAAGTGCGGCGACGGCTTCCGCGTATGGACCGATTCGATGAAGGGCAGAAACGAGATCTTCTGCCGCAAGCTGATCCTCACCACCGGCGACATGAACCAGCCCAACCTCCTCGGCATCCCGGGCGAGGAACTCCCCCACGTAAGCCATTATTTCCACGATGCCCATCCGTATTTCAAGCGCAAGGTGCTGGTGGTGGGCGGGAAGAACTCGGCGGTCGAGGCGGCGCTCAAATGCCATTACATCGGCGCCGAGGTGATTATCAGCTACCGGCAGGACGGGCTCGACAAGGAATCTATAAAATACTGGCTTTACCCAGAAATCTCGTCTCTGATAAAGAACGGCAAAATCCGGGCAATCTGGAACTCCAGCCCCATCAGCATCGACCAGGGCTTCGTCACGCTTGAGACTGACGATGGGGTGGTTAAGGTCGATACCGACTTCGTCCTCTTGCTGACCGGCTTCAGGATGGACCACTCCCTTTTCGAGATGCTAGAACTCGAAACGGTTGGCGAATCCGGCACCCCGCTGTTGAACGAAGATACAATGGAATC
This sequence comes from Planctomycetota bacterium, assembly GCA_016936955.1. Lineage (GTDB taxonomy): Bacteria > Planctomycetota > SZUA-567 > SZUA-567 > SZUA-567 > JAFGWW01. Next base: position 978 of record JAFGWW010000025.1, read on the forward strand.
AAGCGTGCCCGGAGTATACGTAGCTGGAACCGCAACGGCGGGGTTCCAGAAACAGTACAAGGTCTTTATCGAAAACAGCCACGTACACGTTGAGCGCATCCTCGCCCACCTCACCGGCAAGGAACCTCCGGAAGCCACAACCCGCAAAAAAGGGCTGGAGGAATAAATTCCCCAACCCTTCGCATCTCGGTTCATACTGAACGTTTTTTACCTCTCCTGCTTCCCGGCGGTGCTCTTTCCATCGTTATTGATAATCATCCACTTCTCGCCTTTACGCACGTGCGCAACTCCAAGCAGGAATGGCGAGGCCTCGTCGTAACGCGGGGAGATAACCATCTTGCCTTTGGTGTCGATGTAACCCCACTTCTTCCCCACCTTGACCGCGGTCAGATCCTCGAAAAAATCCATGGCCATGTCATATTGCGGAGGGATAACGATATTCCCATCAAGGTCGATATATCCCCACTTGCCGTCAAGCATGACGCGCCCGAGAGGTTTTGAGGGAAGACGCACATGAACCGACTTCTCCCTGTTCTGCATGAGGACGTTACCCTCGCCGGGAAAACTGTCGGCGCGGTCGAATCTGGGAGGGATGACAACCTTGCCGGAGAGGTCGCGGTATCCCCACTTTCCGTTTTTCTCAAAGACAACCCGCGTTGCCGTCTTCGGAGGGGTAAGCCACCACTTGTCGGAATCACTCAATTCGGTTTCACCGCAACCGGCGCAGAGCAGCGTCAATGCTAAAATGAATCCATGAAGCATGGCCGAATGTCTCATCATCTTCCTCCTTGCGTGAATGGCATTGCCTACTTGTCACTGTTGGACGAATGCAGCGCATGATCCTCCGGCAGCACGCCGATGGATTCGAAAAATTCCGCAAACTCTTCACTGACCCAGCGTTTGAAACCGTGACGAATGCGGCAGCCGATGGCAGAGGTGGCGGAGCAAACAAACATCCCCGCGCAGGTTAACCCCGCGATAAGGCTCGCCTCCGTCTCCACCCACCCGAAAATCCCGAAAGCCCCGTCAAGATATCTGATATTTACGGCGTCGTAAGTTATGGCCCACAGAAAGCAGATGCCGCCGCGCCAGAAAGAGAACTGGGGGAAGACATTCCCGGCAATACCGCAACCGACGGCCATCATGAAAAGCATCTTGATGAAATCGAAAAAGATGGTGCCTTTGGCAAAGGTGAGTATCGGCAGAAAAGCGAAGGCTATCTCGTTCAGAAAACCGGCGACCATGAGAATAACGACAGCCTGAATGAGGCCGCCGATAAAGACATTGCCGAACCAGCGGAAGATGTTGTTCCCCGCCTCGCCGTCCTCGCCTTCCGCCTCGTCGCAAGCATCATCCACCCACTCATCGAGCGGAGTGGAGGGAGAATCGCCAATACCGACAGAAGCAGGCGCCGATTGTCCCGCCTGTCCGGATTCGACCAGCGGCAGTTTAGCCTCTATTTTATCGTCATCCATCGATCACATTCCCGATCCGACTTGCCAAGCATGTATGATATCATTCAACCCCTTACGGTGCAAGCCTTTCCATGAACCACCAAATCTTTTTGCCACCCCTGGCACAATAAATGCTAACCCATTTGCAATCAGAATGTTACAGGAAAAATGTTTGACAGAAACGGGAGCGGAAAGTATTATTCAAATCTTTTAACACCCGATGTTTCGGGTCAGGGTCTGGGAGTTCCGCTATGGCCCTCTTTTCGGAGCACTTCATTCGGCGCGTCAGAGACGCGAATGATATTGCGCAGATAGTCGAAAGTTACAATGTCGCCTTGCGCAGAACGGGGACCAATTTCATTGGTCTGTGCCCGTTCCATAATGAAAAGACACCATCGTTCAACGTCAATCCGCAGCTTCAGATCTTCAAGTGCTTCGGATGTGGCGTCGGCGGGGATGCGTTCAAATTCATACAGCTTATCGAACGGGTGGAGTTTCCCGAATCGATAGAGATCCTCGCCAACCGTGCAGGCATTCCGGTTGAGAAAGAGGAAGGCCAGGAGTATCGCCGCGAAAAAAGCGATACCGACAGCCGCGAGGCGCTGCTATGGGCCAACAGCCGGGCTCTGGCTTATTTCGAGCGCATGTTGGCGGATCAGGCGGAAGGAAGAAGAGCCCGCGAATATCTGCTTGGCCGCGGTTTTACAAAAGAGACGATCTCCACCTGGAGGCTCGGCTGGGCCCCGGAAAGGTGGGACGGACTTCTTGAAGCAATGGTCCGCGAGGCGGGCGAGCACAAGCGGGACAAGGTGCTCAAGGCCGGAGTTCTTGCGGGAGTATTGAGAAAGAACGACGAAGGCCGGGTTTACGACGCTTTCCGGGGACGGGTAATGTTCCCCATCCTCGACAACCGCCACCGTCCCATCGGGTTTGGTGGACGGGTCTTCGAGGAGAAGCCGGAAGCCGGAGGGAAATATATAAACACATCCGAAGGAAGGCTCTTTCAGAAAAGAAAGCTCCTCTTCGGACTCAACTTCGCCGCCAAGGAGATCACGCTTACAAAGACGGCGGTTGTGGTTGAAGGCTACACCGACACGATAATGAGCCACCAGTACGGCATAAGGAACACTATTGCCACGCTGGGTACGAGCCTTACGCGCGAGCACGTCCAGCTTCTGAGGCGCTACATCCAGCCTAACGGCAGGGTGATCGCCCTCTTCGATTCGGACGCGGCGGGCGAGAAGGCGACCGAGAGGGCAAGCGAGATTTTTATGGAGGAGGATGTCCCGCTCCATATCGTCCGCAACCTCGAGGTCAAGGACGCCGGCGAGTTTCTGCCGAAGTATGGCGTCGACGCTTTCAAGGATCATATGGCTGGCGCCGTCGACTCGTTCAATTTCGTATTGCAGCAGTCGATGCGGAATTGCGGGAACGACGTAAGCAGTCGCGCGGCGGCGGTGGCCAAAGTAATGGAATTCGTAAACCGCAGCCCCAACCGCGTAAAGCGGGAGATGATGCGGAAAGAAGTCAGCGCGCGCAGCGGCGTCCCGGAAGAGAGCCTTCCGCGTAAAGCCGCCGACAGCAGCAAAGAATCGCGCTTCTCCAAGCCGTCTACCCCCGCGCGAAGGGGGCTGGGTTCGAAGCAGGCGGCGCAGAAGGCGATGGAACTTGTTATCGACTCCGCCAGTGAAGGCCGAATGGCTTGTGAACGGAGATTGGTGCGCTACATGTTCGAGCGCAAGGAGTGGTCGGAAAAGGCGGCGGACAGGTTCCCGCCCTACATGTTCCGCGACAACTCCTGCTCCGAGATGGCTAAAGTCATCAGGGACGCGTGGGACAAGGGCAACCGCCCTGAGCCTTCCGACCTCATGGCCGCCGACCCAGAGAATGCGGGCGGGCTGATTGCGGAGCTGACCATGCGCGAAAACGAGACCCCGCTGAGCAACGAAGAGC
>JAFGWW010000253.1 GCA_016936955.1 Planctomycetota bacterium
CCTCGGCGTGTGGGCCATGGCCCTACTCGCGGCCGGAATTTTGTGGGCCGCAAGCCTGCTTGGCAAGCGGATCGGGCAGATGTTCCGCGCCTGAAATACCCGTAATTCATTTTACGCATAGGCAGATGTCCGCTGCGCCGGAACATCGTTATCCGTTTCCGAGTGACACTTATGTCATAACGGCATAAGCACAGGCACTTTATACAAAAGCGGGCATTAATTTTTACGGATTTTGACTTGCATTTTACGGTGAAATACAGCAGAATTTGGCCTATTCGGGCGCTCTCTGTCTCTCCGCTGACGAGAGTTGATAACGCGCTACTTATGGTTCCATGTTTTTTTGTTGCAGATTCTGGTTATTTTGCCAAACCAAATTGGCATGCAGGGGGAGAAAAATGCGTAGTAGTATCTTCGGTTTTATCGTAGCCACCCTTGTCCTCTCATCCGCCGCTTTCGGCGCTGAGAAGAAGGAGGAGTTGGTCAAGAGCGTAGAGGTCAAGGTTCCGGAGAAAACGGCCGAAGCCACGCCCGCAGCCGGTCCGGTTGCAACCGTTCAGGATAACACGCTTGAGAGCCTTGTTGCTGAAGCTCTGAGGAATAACAGCCAGCTCAAGGGAATGCGTGGAGAGACCGAGGAGCAATTCGGCAAGAAGCATTACGAACAGCGCGACTGGTTCCCCAAGCTTGAGAGCTATTTCACCTACGACACCCAGCCCGACGCTAAAGGAAACAAGAACCCCGCAAGGCAGAGCGACCGTACTTGGCGCAAGGCCTGGGGCGTCCGCGCCGAGCAGACCATCTGGGATTTCGGCGAAACCAAAGGCAAGGTTCACAAAGAGCATTTCAGCGCCGTCGCCAAGGAACAGAAGGAAAAGGTAAAGGAGTCGGAGGTTGCCTATGATGTTGCCGAGGCATATTGGCGGGTAATGTTCTTCGAGCAGGTTGTAAGCCTGCGCCAGAACGCCCTGCAGGCGAAAAAGAAAGAGGTAGGTTCAATCGCCGACCGCGTTAAGGCAAACAACGCGACCAAGGCCGAGTTGAAATCAGCAGAAGCGCGTCAGGCGGAAGCGGAACTCGATCTCCTCGAAGCCAACAACGGCCTCAAGTTCTCCAAGCAGCGCCTGCTCTTCGCGATCGGCAGGGACATTGAAGGTGACATTGACGTCAAGGGAACCATGTCCTTCGACAAACCGGACACCCGCGAAAACTACAACGCAGAAACCCACCCTGATCTCAAGAGTGTCCGCGCAGCCGAAGAGGCGGCGGACGCGGGAATCAGCGCGGCCAAGGCGGCCCGCCTTCCCAAGATAAGTTTTCGGGGCTATATCGAAGACTCCACCCCCGAGCCTGGCAGCGGCGCGGGCAACCTCGCCCCCGACGGCTACCTCTATCAGGCGGGCGTCTTCGTTCGCCTCCCGATCGGCTCCACCTGGGTTGGCGCTACCGGCCGCCTCAAGGAAGCCGAAGGCAGCAAGAGCCGCTACGCGGCAGAGGCCGAAGCGCTCAAGGGTTCAATCAAGCTCAACGTAGCGAACGCGCGCAATAACATTGAAGAAGCGATCAAAGGCTACGAGGTATCTGAAAAGCGCAAGGACGCCTCCAACGAAAACCTCGGCCGCATCAAGCAGATGCTGGAAGCGAAGAACGCAACCATGGCCGACGTGGCCAAGGCAGAAGACGACTTCGCCATCTCCGAGATCGGCCGCCTCAAAGCCATCTACAACGTGAAGGTTGCCGAAGCCGAACTCCTGCGCGAGATGGGCCTCGTCAGCGGCAAATAGCAGAGTAAAAAAACATCTGGCGGATACCGGGGGCATCGGAATAAACATCATTCTGAAGCCTCCGGTATCCGCAATCACCTGTCCCAATATCAAGCCGTTACCAGGAACCAGACCATGAAAATCGTAATCCGTAAAAATGGCAGCCTTGTCGAGGAGATCAACGTAAGCGAAGGGGCATCCTTCAACGTTGGACGCCAGCCCGACGTCAACGATATCATCATCAACGACATCAAGGCGTCGCGCAAGCACGGCAAGCTTACCATCACGGCGGAGAAGGCGATATTCGAGGACCTCGGCAGCGGCAACGGCACCTTTATCGGCGAAGAGCGCATCGAAGCTAACACGCCGGTGGATATCCTGCCGGGAAAATCGGTCTCTATCGGCGAGATGCAGATATGTTTCGAGGACGGCGAAGCAGCCGCCAGCGCACCAACCGCACCGTCAGCCCCGAAAGGCGAGAGCAACCTGCCGGAGGGCAAGACGGGAATGCTTGAAGGGATTGACGGCGGCTTCGCGGGCAAGCAGTTTGGCCTCGGCGATCGACCGATCTTCCTCGGCCGTGTCCCCGCCTGCCATATCCAGTTGCAGGACATCGTGGCCAGCCGCAGGAATACGGAAATTTCTCTTGAAGGAACCAGATACCGCATCAAGGACCTCGGCTCCAGCAACGGCACCTTTATTAACGAAGAAAAAATCGAAGAGGCATTTCTCTGCGACGGTGATGTTCTCAAGGCGGGCGAGACCTCCTTCAAGTTCAGCTTCATTGACAAAGCCTCCGCCCCGGTAGTACCGACCCCGCAGACCATGGCCGACTCATCCGCCCAGGTACGGCTCAATTCCGACACATCCTTCATGACCCGCGATCCCGGGCACGGGAAAAAGTCCGCCATGGTGCCCGCAATTATCGCGACCTGCTTTATCGGTTTGCTTGTGGCGGGCGGAGTTGTTTATTATCTCTTCTCC
>JAFGWW010000254.1 GCA_016936955.1 Planctomycetota bacterium
ACCGCGGATCGATTTCTGCATGGCCGAGATGAGATTGTAAAACTCCTCCCCGCCCTTGTCGTAAGCAATGACGCGCGAGCTGATGGCGTCTTTCATCGTCTCAAGAGTAACCTCGCGGATTCCGTCTTCATTCGGGGCGGTTCCGTTTACGGCAAGCTCGAGAGCGTTGAGGGCGGTGCGCGCATCACCGTTGGAGTAGTTTACCAGAAGCTCGTAAGCCTCATCGCTGAGGAGCGGCTGCATGGTGGCGATGCCCTTATCCTTATCGCCGATGGCGCGGTCGATTATCTCGGCGATGTTCTCGTCGGTGAGAGGCTTGAGCATGTAGGTGCGGCAGCGGCTCTGGAGAGCGCGGTTAACCTCAAAGGACGGGTTTTCCGTCGTCGCCCCCACAAGAACAATAGTACCCGCCTCGACGTGAGGCAGAAATGCGTCCTGCTGCGCTTTGTTGAACCGATGTATTTCGTCCACAAAAAGGATGGTGCCCACGCCGGAGGTATCAAGGCGTTCGCGCGCGGTGGCGATGATCTCGCGCACCTCCTTGACTCCCTGCAAAACCGCGCTGAAGGTTACGAATTCCCGCTTAGTGACAGAAGCGATAACCCGCGCGAGAGCCGTCTTACCGCTGCCGGGAGGGCCCCACAGAAGCATGGAGGAAACCGAATCCTCCTCGATTGCGCGGCGTATCAGGCGGCCTTCACCTACGAGATGCTCCTGCCCCACATACTCCTCGAAGGTGCGGGGACGCATTCTTTCGGCCAGGGGTGCGCGCGGCAGGGATTTAAAGACGCTCATGTTCTTCCTCGCTACCGCTTACCAGCGATCTTTCCGCATAATCTCGTCAAGCGGAAGGCGGATCTTGTCCACCTTGTCCGGTTTGGCAGGGTAACCGATCGGCATAAGCTCCACAACGCGGATATGCTCGGGAATGCCGAGGATGCTCTTTACCTGATCCTCATAAAAGGCGCCGATCCAACAGGTACCTAGCCCTTCGGAAACAGCGGCGAGGCTTAAATGATCCATCGCAATCGCCACGTCAATAGGATAGCACAACTGCCCGCAGCGCATGAGATGGTTATCCGTATCGGCGCAGCAGACAAGCACCACCGGCGCGGCTCCAACAAAAGCCTGCCCCGCGGCGGCGGGCACAAGCCGCTCCCGCAGATCCTTGTCCCGCACGGCAATAAAACGCCACTCCTGCAGATTCTTGGCCGAAGGGGCAAGGCGGGCGGCCTCCATGACACGCTCCAGAACCTCATCGGGAATATCCTTATCCTGCCACTCCCTTATGCTCTTGCGTGTGGCAATAGCTTCATATACGTCCATAATGCCTCCTTTTGCTGATTCAGGCCGTATCGTCAATAGATACTGATTCTATCAATAAACATCGTTTATTGCCAGTCGAAGGCATGCCATTTCTTCCGAAATTTGTTGACCCGCCCGCTCCGATAATGATAAACTTGGCTATTCAATTGAAGCATAAGGGATTTAAATGGCGCGCATGAAGATCAACCGGGCGGTCAGGGTAAACAAATCTGCACGCGATGAGGATGTGATGACCCACGCAGGCAGGGAACCATCCTCGCCGTCTTCCGGAAATTACGGTCAGCAGGTTCTTGACGGCATCCGGGAGGAAGGCAAATGCCTCAACTCGATGAGCCATTACGAAATCGTCCGCACTCTCGGCGAAGGCGGAATGGGCACGGTCTTTCTTGCCCACCACGTATCGGCCGGCGGGATCCGCAAAGAGGTGGCGATCAAGGTTCTGAAAGACACTGCCGACGAGAGGGCGATCGGGAAATTTGTTGAAGAGGCGCAGCTACTGGCAAGCTTATCACAAGGCACGGTGGTAGAGCTCCTCGCGCTGGAGAATATGGAGATCCGCCTTCCCGCCCGCAAGGACCGGAAAAGCGGACGCATCCTCCCCCCGCGCAGAAGCAAGCTCTATTATATGGTGCAGGAGTTCGTCAACGGCCCGTCCCTGGAGAACGTTCTTGAAAAGCTGCACGAGAACGTCCTTCTCATGGCCCCGCCCATGGTCGGCTTTATCCTCAACAAAACTGCAATCGCACTGGCCGAGGCCCATACATTAACCGACAGCGAGGACAAGCCCCTCAACCTTGTCCACCGCGACATCTCGCCGAGCAATATACTCTTCAACGCCAAGGCAGGAATCACCAAACTCGCCGACTTCGGCGTGGCAAAGGCTTTTTCCGAAAAAACAGAATCCGATGCGCCCCGCCTTGTCGGGAAACCGCGGTACATGTCGCCCGAACAGCTCGACGGCTACGCCACGGCGGCAAGCGACATCTGGGCCCTCGGAGTAATCGGCTACGAATGCCTTACCGGGTTCGGCCCCTATCGGCTCTATGGCGAAAGCCTCGCTGACAAAGCCGCGAACATGAAGCAGCAGCTAAAATACACCCTGCGCGCGCCAAAGGAGGTACTCAACCTTCCGGCCGAGAGCCGCTTCAATCTCTCTATTCTCTCCGATATAATAATGCGGTGCCTGCGACACGACCCGCAGGAGCGCCCAACCAGCCTTGAGCTCAACGCCATGCTTGAAGGCGAATACCTCTACTCAAAAGGGCTCGGGCCGACCAACAAGACACTGGCCGCCCTTCTTCGCCTCCTCGATTTCGCAGCCGGCGGCGGCAGCATCAACCTCCCACCGACCTATATGGAAAGCGAGGACTCAAAAGTATTAAACGCCACCCTCTGGTTACAGGATCCGGCAAACGCGGTGGCCAAGCGCACAAGCGGGGTCTACAATCCGGAATTCGTGAGTGCGGTGAAATTCAGGCACGCCAACCCGTGCCTTATCCCAAACTCCAACGGCCCCTTTGTCCCGAACTGACAAGAAGGAGAATCATGCCCGGAACAATGGCGGTCATTCTTGCCGACCCCAATCTAGATGCCCACGAAGATCTTCAGGCTGTCGCAGGCGCACTGAACGCAGCAACGGGAATGATCGCATATGACGGCGTCAGACTGGCAAAAAAAGCAAACGGCATATTGATCGAAGGGCTGGAGTATAAAGCCGCCTCCGACATTGTCGCGGAGCTGGATAAAAAAGGGATAAGCGCAGGCGTCGCAGATTCATCATCCCTGGGCACGCCCGAACTCTTTAAAGTCAAAGACATAACCGTAAACGAATCCGGCATCACCTACCGCCACGGATATACCGGTTCGGAGAGCGTGGGCTGGGAATCGGTGGCGATGATAAATGTCTGCCTCTTTCTCAAACCCATAAAGGTTCAGGTCGTAAAGGAAAAACCCCGCAAGGGAGGACTCCTCAAATTCGGCATGGTCGCGGCGGGCGGGCCGATCGGAGCTATCGCGCACGCCATCAAATCCGGACGCGAGAGGAGGAGCACAACCCATAAGGTGACGCGCAAGGTGGGCGAAGGCGAGTGCTACATTGCCGACATCCACTGCTTCGCGCCCAACCGGATTCTGCGGGTACAGTCCGACGGGTGCGGCTTCGGTTATCTCGGGGACAGGCTAGTCTATCACGGCGAGCATAACTTCCAGAATATGGTTTCCGACATCTCTTCCCGCGAAAGCGTCCTCACCGCGCCTCCCGCCATGCGCTTTCTGGACGGAGACGCACTGGAAGACACCGCGACAGAAAACATTGTGGACTTCGAACGCTACAACCGGTGGCTCTTCCTCGCCACCTCCGCCTTTGCGGGAAAAGAGAGTAAATAAATAATAATACGGGCAATCGTTGCAGGGAATTTTAAGGGGATAAAAATGAGCGTTTCACCAGCTAACGCAAATGCGGGCAGCAACGGAGAGAACAGCCATCGCAGATCAGTTTTCCTGATCGACAGGGCATACCAGATCAACGAGATCAACCGGAGCATCGGCCAGTTCGTGCTCCTGATCTTCGCGCAGATCGCCCTCTTCGTTCTGGTGGCCCACTTTCACCGCACAGGAACCCTGACCGACATACAGGCGCCAGTGGCATACGTCATCATCGCCTTCGCCGTCCCCTCGATCCTCTGCTCGCTCTACTCGTGGCGGACGATCAAACACACCCACCATGTTGCTGGCGCGGCTTACCGCATCTCGCAGGACGTGCACAACATCATCATCGACCCGAAATTCCGCTTCCATCTCCGCGAAGGCGACTATTTGCAAAACGTTGCCCTCGAACTCAACAACGTGATGGAAAAAGTGGACGCCCATAACGAAGCCCTGCTCAAAGCGGCGGTCGAATTCGAGACCCTTCAGGACGCAATCGACGACGTGAGCGGCAAACTCGGGGAAAGCGAAGCGGAAAAAATCCGTAACGCCATAAGCGCCCTCGAAAAGACAATGAGCGACATCAAATTCTGCGAATCGCCGCAGGAAAAATAATCCTCCCTGCTATACAATGCAAAAGGGGAAAGGCGCAGGCCTCTCCCCTTTTTTATTTTATTGCGCCCCACCCGATTCTCAGCTCGCGAGATAATCCTTGATGGCGCCCGCAAGACGTTTGAGCGTATTGCGCCTGATCTCGTCGTCGTTCTGGAGCAGGGTGATTCTGAATCCGTCCAGCCTGGAGTGGAAACCGCTCAGCGGGGTTACGCAGATCCCGGCCGAACCCATGAGGTAATAGACAAACCTCTTGTCGTTCGGAACCCCCTTCACAATCTCCTCTACCCGCGCCCTGACCGTGGCATTCTCTATGGGGAGAGTCTGGTTACTATTGAGCGCGCCATGATCGAAAACAACGGGGAAGTAAAGGGCACCCTGCACCTTGTTGACACTCACCCCATCCACCGCGCTGAAAGCGTCGTAAGCTTCGTTCGCACGTTTCTCAAACACCCCCGCGCGCATGCGCAGGTGCGCCGGATAACGTTCGTCCCCCATGATCGGCGGAACCGCCATCTGCGGCAGGGTGGTTGAGCAGACCTCCATCATCTTGGAGTTGATGAGGGCGCGGCAATACTCAGTAAAATCCTTATCCCCATTGCGGTTGAGCATCTCTATCCATCCGCAGCGCGCACCGGGCCACGGAAATTCCTTCGAGATGCCGCGCATGGAAATAGCGGGCACATCGCCCAGCACCTCGGAAAGGTGGCAGGTCTCCGCGCCATTATAACAGATATGGGCGTAGATCTCGTCGCAGATCAGGAAGAGGCCGAACTCGCGGGCAAGCTCCACCATCTGCGCCAGCATCTCC
>JAFGWW010000255.1 GCA_016936955.1 Planctomycetota bacterium
GGGGGACGCGGTTTACCTCGTTGCCCCCGGTGATGAGGAACCCGCATGATCTGGAAACGTAAACACCTTCTCGGCCTGGAAGAACTCACAGCCGAAGAGATTGTTCATATTCTGAATACCGCCGAAACCTTCAAGGAGGTTTCCACGCGTTCGATCAAAAAGGTGCCAGCCCTGCAGGGGCGCACCGTAGTAAACATGTTTTATGAATCGTCTACGCGCACCAACCTCAGCTTCCAGCTTGCCGCCCGCAGACTTTCGGCTGATACGCTTGGCTTCTCGAAGAGCGGCTCCTCGGTATCCAAGGGCGAGACCCTTGTGGACACGGCGAAAAATATCGAGGCCATGGGCGTGGACATCATGGTCCTGCGCCACGAGTGCGCCGGGACGCCAAAGATGCTTGCCGAGAATGTTGGCTGTAGCATTGTCAACGCCGGTGACGGACAGCATGAACATCCGACTCAGGCACTTCTCGACCTCTACACTATCCGCGAAGTTAAGGGTACTATTGAAGGCCTTACGGTCGGCATAGTCGGCGATATTGCCCACAGCCGCGTTGCACGCTCAAACATCTGGGGACTCACCAAACTCGGTGCAAAGGTAATGGTAGTCGGCCCCGCAACCCTCATCCCCAAGGATATAAAAAGAATGGGGGTTGAGGTCTGTTTTGACATGGACCGGGCGGTTGAAGAATGCGACGTTCTCAACATGCTGAGAATTCAGCTTGAGCGCCAGCAGGGATACAACCCATTCCCCAGCATGCGCGAGTATATCCACCTTTTCGGCCTTACCAATGACCGGCTGAAAAAGGCAAAGGATGACCTTATTATCATGCACCCCGGCCCGGTAAACCGCGGTATTGAGCTTTCCCCTGAGATTGCCGACGGTCCGAGAAGCGTGATTCTGCGCCAGGTGGAAAACGGCCTTGCAGTAAGAATGGCGGTTCTGTTCCTCGTTGCCGGAGTTGAATAATGATAGAGTCAGATAATGATATCAGGAATGATATCCACTACTTTGCCTCTGTCAAAGACATGAGACTAGAATTCATAACCACCTGGGGCCTTTTCAGCCCCAGAAGCATGGACGAGGGAACCCGTTTACTTATCAAAAACCTTCCGGTGGGTGATAACGCCAAATGTCTTGATGTCGGCTGCGGATACGGCCCCATCGGTATAAGCATGGCAAAACAGGCACCGAACGGTTCTGTTCATATGGTAGATAAGGATTTTGTGGCTGTCGAATATGCCACCCGTAATGCAGAAAAGAACGGACTGAAAAATACATCCACATACCTCAGTAACGGTTTGAGCAATGTGAATGAGAATAATTTCGACATCATTACCAGCAACCTCCCTGCAAAGGTCGGCAACGAGATGCTGACCATAATCATGGAGGATGCAAAAGATAAACTTGTTGTCGGTGGCAAACTGGTTGTAGTAACAATCTCCGGCTTGCGCGGGCATATAAAAAGACGGTTCAATGATATTATGGGGAACTACGAGAAGGTCAAGCAAGGCAAAACCTACACCGTCAGCATGGCTATAAAACAATAGGAATTTGAGAAATCAACCAAAAGGATTTTCATAGCATGGGTGCTCTTATTATCAAAAACGGACACGTATTCGATCCGTCCCAGAATCTGGACCTTAAGATTGACATCCTTATCAGGAACGGCGTCTTCGAGAAAATCGGCAGCGCCTCAGATTTTGCCGCCGACGGAATTGAGTCATTTGACGCTGAAGGCATGATGGTATTCCCCGGCCTTATTGACATGCATGTCCACTTCCGCGAACCGGGAATGGAGGCGCAAGAGACCGTCGCCTCCGGTTCGGCCGCAGCGGTTGCTGGCGGCTTTACTTCTGTTGCCTGTATGCCAAATACCGACCCAGCCCTCGACTCTGAAGCGGCGATGGGATTTGTGTATAAGGAAGCGGAAAAAGCCGGCCTTGCCAACGTCTTCCCCATGGGCGCCATAACCGCAGGTCGCAAAGGCGAGGAGCTTGCCGAAATGGGACAGATGGCCGCCGCCGGAGCGGTAGCCTTTACTGACGACGGTACGGCTGTACCCACCGCCGGGCTTCTGCGCCGCGCCATGAGTTATGCAAAAATGCTCGGCAAGCCTATTGTCGAACATTGCGAAGACCCATCCCTCTCCGGTAGCGGAGCCATGAACGAAGGTTACGTATCCACCTCTCTTGGCCTCCCCGGAATCCCTTCAGAATCGGAAGAGGTTATCGTTGCGCGTGACGTCGCTCTTGCGAGACTCACGGGCGCCCACCTTCATGTACAGCATATCAGCACCCGTGGCAGCGTTGAGATTATACGCCGCGCCAAAGCTGAAGGTATCAACGTAACAGCTGAGGTTACACCTCACCATCTCGTACTCACCGACGAATGCATAAAGGGTTACGACCCCAACTTCAAGGTCAGCCCTCCCCTGCGCTCGCAGGATGATATCAACGCCTGCATCGAAGGCCTCAAGGATGGCACTATAGAGGTTATCGCTTCCGATCACGCCCCGCACCTTGCCGAGGCGAAAGAGCTTGAATTCCAGTTTGCCCCATGCGGAATACTCGGTCTGGAAGCCACCGTTGGAGTTCTCTACAACGAACTTATCCATACAGGTAAGCTTACGCTTAAAGAAATGATACCGGCCATGACAACTGCACCATCCGATATCATCAACATAAATCGCGGGCGAATCAAATGCGGGCTGCCAGCCGACATTACTGTCATTGACCCAAATCATGAGTGGACCATCGACGCAAATAAATTCAAGTCAAAGTCGCGCAACTGCCCATACAACGGCCGCGCGGTTAAGGGCAAAACGGTTGCGACAATCGTTGCCGGTAATGTAGTCTATAAAGCATAGAGATAAATTATGCGCGAAGTTCCTGTAAATATGCTTAAACCTATTGCAAAGCTGCCGGTAGCAGTTTTGCATAAATCAGGCATTATCATATTACAGGCCAACGAGGAACTTAACGACGACGTAATTGCTACCATTTCCGATTCCGGAACCGATATGGTTTATTTCGCTGAGGCTGGTGAGCGAATAGATGAACTCCGCCGCGAACTTACGCACGTAGCCCTCCCTCTTACCGACCTTACTCCGGGCGAATCTCTTACACGCAGCCTTTACGATAACTCTGGCCAGCTCCTCCTTGAAGAAGGTACCGCAATCCCCAGTAATTTTGCCGCCTCCCTTCAACGCCGCGGCATGGACACCATCTATTTCCGCAAACCGCCAGAACAAATTGAACCCGCTGTCGCAAGAAGCCTGCGCGCTGATATCGAAAAGGTTCATAAAGGCGAAAGCGACGTAGCCCCCAAGGAAGTCATTGAGCAGCTTGAGAAAATTGAACTCAAGATGGCCGATGCCGATGACCTTGATGCGGCCAAGCTCGAAGCCAAGATCAACGGTCTTGACAAGATAGAGATCAAGCCGGGGAAAGATCCATTCGAAAAACAGATCAAGACGGCAAAAGAACGCGGCCCTGCTACCGAAAAAGAAAAACGCAACTTCACTAACGCAATTGAAGAATCCCTGGCAGACATCAAAACGATATATACCACTCTCGCCGATGGAGGGGGAAGATCAATACTTCCGCTGATCGACAAGGTTGCAACTCGCGCACTTGCCGGCCTTATCCAGAACCGCGAACTGCTCATGCTCTGCGGCACAACCGACTCGCCGGAAGAGTATCTTGCGACCCACTCTCTTGCGATGACGGTAATCTCTGTCAATATCGGGACGTGCCTCAGCTACGATGCCGCGCAAATCAAATCTCTCGCCTATGGCGCAATGCTTTCCGACGTTGGCATGCTCAAGGTTCCCAAGGAAATCGTGAGTAAAAACGAAAAGCTATCTCCAAGCGAGTACGCTGAAATCAAACGCCATTCAGCCTACGGGCTTGACCTTCTCCAGAGCATCTCATCCATTCCCGAAGAGGTGCCTTATGTCGTCTACCAGAGCCACGAGCGAGCTAACGGCAGCGGTTATCCGTGCGGGAAAAAGGATGTCGTTGTTCATCCTTTTGCAAGAATCGTCGGCGCGTCAGACATATACACCTCGGTCTGCGCCAAGCGTCCTTACCGTGACGCAAAGCTACCTTATGAAGCGATGGAGCAACTTGTCCTCATGTGCGGGAAACGTCTATTGAACCCGAACATAATAAAAGCCTTTTTGAAATGTAATTCCATGTTCCCGGTCGGTTCCTTTGTTCGGCTCTCTGATGGAAGCGGAGCGCGCGTGGTCGCCGCAAATCCCGAGGACTACATGCGCCCAATGCTTTCACTGTTGACCGACACGGATAACAATAGCCTAACCGAACCGGAACGGCTAGACCTTCTCGAGAACAAGGATATTACTGTAACGCAAGCCATATACAGAAACGACATGGCAATCCCAGACGACCCCATGATTGGATTTTAACGGGAGATATTTTGTAATGCGCTTAGATGGCAAAAAAATCCTTGTTGCGGACGATGAGATTCGCCTTTCCCAGCTTCTTGCTATGTTCCTCGGGGAACAGGGGGCAATTGTTGAAACAGTCCACAACGGGCAGGATGCATTCCGCGCTGCGACCATGCACCGTCCTGACGCCATAATAATGGACCTCAACATGCCAGGCGTAAACGGTCTGGAAGCGATAAGAAGCCTCCGCATGACTCTTTCAGACACCCCGATTCTGGTTCTTACGGGATACTGCACGAAAGAGCACTTCGCTCAGGCACTCGAAGCGGGAGCAACAAAATGTGTTGCCAAGCCGCCAAGTCTGGCGACACTAACCGACACGATTTCACAATTACTGGAAGACGCAGAAGAAAAAAATAATTCAGGAGAATCAGATGATTAACGTTATCGCTACAATCAACGTCAAGCCGGAGAGCCTCAAGGATTTCATTGAAATATTCAAGGCGAATGTGCCGAACGTCCTTGCGGAAGATGGCTGCATTTCCTACATGCCCACCGTCGATTTGGAAACCGGGCTCCCGCCGCAGGTCCCCATGCGTGCAAACACAGTAACAATCGTCGAAGCATGGGAAAGCCTGGATCACCTGAAGGCACACCTCAAGGCTCCACACATGTTGAGCTACAAGGAAAAGGTGAAGGATATGGTGGATGGAGCCACCAGCATTCAGGTTCTTCAACCTGCCTGAGATGATCACTCGGTTTGTCTGCAATCGAAAAGGAGGCGCCCCTTGAGGCGCCTCCTTTTTATTCCATGAATTCGCGAACGCTCAATTCTGCGTGGTGCTCCCATTGCGGGTCGGTGTCAGGATAATCAATCCGCTGGTGGGCGCCCCGGCTTTCGGTCCTTATCAAAGCAGCTCTGACCATAACCTTTGCTGTTGTTATCATGTTCTGAATCTCGAAACCACCGCGAGCCTGGAATTGTTCGGGGATTATATATCGCTCCCACGAAGCGATCGACTTTTCCGCTTCCTGAAGCTTGGGCCCGTCCCTGTAAACGCCGAGGTCGCGCCACGTCAGCGCTTTGAGTGAACGCACCACGTCCTCGATATCAAGAGGAACGGTTTTTCCGAAAGTATGTCGCGCTATGGATCGGGGCGGAAATTTATGGTGGTCTGCGCCTACATTAGCAGAGGCGAGGCCTGCACGTTTTCCAAAAACCAATCCTTCAAGCAGAGAATTTGAAGCAAGACGGTTGGCGCCATGAACTCCGGTCGAGGCGACCTCGCCCACGGCATAAAGTCGTTCAATTCCGGTAAAACCGTTGGTGTCGGTCTTGACCCCACCCATCATATAATGAACGGACGGACGCACCGGGATGTATTCGGTTTTTATATCAATTCCATAATTGGCGCAGATCTCCTTGATGTTTGGGAAACGCTCATCAATAAGACCATCGTCGATGTGCCGCAGATCAAGATTTACATGCGTGGTTCCAGTTGCGTTCAATTCCTTGAATATGGACTGGCTGACCACATCCCTGGGGGCAAGCTCTCCCTGCTCCGTATATTTTTTCATGAAGCGTTCACCGGAGAGATTGAGAAGGTGCGCCCCTTCGCCGCGCACGGCTTCGCTTATAAGGAAACGCGGCGCGCCCGGAAGGTACAGTGTTGTGGGATGAAACTGGACAAACTCCATATCGCGGAGCGTAGCCCCCGCCCTGAAACACAGGGCAAATCCGTCGCCGGTTGCAACCTCGGGATTCGTGGTTTCGCGGAATATTCTTCCCAGCCCACCGGTGGCAACAATAGTTGCTCCCGCCTCAACCTTGAGCATGCGACCATAAGCTGAATCCATCATCAGGGCACCGTAACACTCACCCTCGAAATGCAGCAGGTCGATTACGAAATGTTTATCAAGCATCCTGATATTCGGGTGGTTCCGCACCCGATCAAGCATGGTTGCCACAATCACCTTGCCGGTTGCATCGCCATCGGCGTGTATAACCCTGCGGCAACCGTGCCCACCTTCTCGGGTGAATGCAATCTCGTCGCCGACCTTATCGAAAGGCATGTCCCAATCGATAAGCTCGCGGCAGCAACTGACCCCCTCCTCCACCAGAACCCGAACCGCTTCCCTGTCGCAAAGCCCAGCCCCGGCAACCAGGGTATCATTCAGGTGGTCCTCAGGTGAATCACCCACCGCCATAGCGGCAGCAATCCCTCCCTGCGCGTAATAGGTGTTGCTTTCCTGGAAAACATCCTTTGTCACGAGCATGACATCGGAGTGTTCCGCCGCAGCCAGCGCGGCCGCAAGGCCGGCAATGCCACCACCAATAACAAGCACCCCCGGTTCAAGAGTCGGGACAGAACCAAATTCAATGGTGGAAAGAAATCTTTCGGGATTAACCATGAAGCATATCCGTTTCTAATTTCCGTAGGCGTTAATGCCGCCTTCGAGCACAGATTCACGGGTAAAGACGTTAGCAAACGTTAAAGATTACCCCTCGAGGCTGGATGCGTCCAGTAGATTTTACATGGCTTAAACAAAAATCAGGCCATGAAAGCCTGATTGATTAGATTGCTGACTATAGTGACAAGTTTACTTTACCGTCTTGACCGCCTTATCAACGGTTTCATGCGCCTTGTCTACCGGTTTGTCTCCATACCTCACGCGCGCCTCCCGGTCGAGTTGATCCAGTACGCTCATGCTCCCGTCACCACGTGAGGACATCAACGCCCGATCATAATTAAACCCTTGCTCGTCTCCGGAGTATTCGGTGTTTAGAAACATGCCGAAAAATATGGTCAAGGCAAAGATATAGGCCAGAACCATCAGCACCTTCACAAACATCATGCGGGTGCTTACTCGCGAGAGAAATATTTTAAGCCTCAAAGATATCGGTACCACGCCAGACTCCCTTGAATGCTCTCCTCTATCTACTATACACGCCAGCGCACCCAGTTCAAGGCACTTTCCATAAAAGCGTCTGGCATATCAAGTTATAGCCCGAGTTTTTTATATGGCGCCGCAGCAGGCGAGAACCGAGCGTTCAAGGGAAAGTGAGATATCACCGCCTGTGGCATGGGTGGAATGTATTTCGTTTGCGAGGGCGGAAAGTATCCGGCGGAGGTCGGAAACACTGAATTTTGAAGCAGAACGTATTAGACGTTCGGCGCGCCACGGGCTGGTTCCCACGGCCGAGGCAACTTCCTGCGCAGAACCGCCCTGCCCCATTGCGATTCGTGCATGGAGAATCGACTCCATGGTATTCGCAAGCATGGCGAGGGCGCGATGGGCAGATGATTCCCCATCGCTTCTTTTACCCGACGCGTCGCGGGTTCCCTGCCTGCATATCTTACGCGCAAATTCGAGGGCAGATGGCAGGTTTCTCTCCTCAACGGAATTGGTCAGCCCGAAGACATCAAATTCCGTTGAACCGCTCAGAAAAGCCTGTGCATCATCAACCGTAATCGCCTGATTATCGCCGACATAAATAGCAAGCTTCTGAATCTCTGAATCCAGCGCCCCAAGCTGTCCGCCGTGGGCAGTGAAAAGAATATCGGTCACGCCGGGATCTAGTTGCTTTTTGAAAGCTTTCGTCCTCTGCACCAGCCACGCGGAAACATCCCCCGGTCTGGCAAGAGCCGGACATGGGACGCATTCGGCATTAGCAACCAGAGCCTTACCGAGAACACGGTTTTTCTGCAGCTTTTCGCAATCCAGAAGGAGCCACATCCCCTGCTCTGGCGATTTTAAATATTCAGCAAACCTGTCCTGAGGCGTGTTCTTCTGCTTGCTTACCGGGACACTCTCGCCATCGGAACGGGAGGTAGGGAAGAGCATATTCTCAGCGTTCCAGACAATAATTATCTTCTCGCTTGAAAAAAGTGACGAACTCGAAAGCTCTTCAAGAACATTACCCAACTCGGCTCCGGATTCATTGCCCCCCCCTCCGTGCAGGGCAATTTCCTCAATATTCGGATGCTTCTTCTTTATTGCTTTTATCATGGACGAGATCACCTGCTTGCGCAGATGTGGCTCAGGCCCTTCGGCAACGACAATCAATGGAAGATCATGCACCACATCCGAGAGTGCGGCGGTATGATCGCCCAAAGTCGCATTCATTTTTCCGCTTTTCTTAGCCATATATCACGTCTCGCAGTTGCCTGCGACTCCGCCCAATCTGTTTCTGGTCCACTCAAGCTCCCGGGCAATACCTTCATGCAAGTCCACCGACTCCTGCCCCTCCACAATAAGCGGCCACGTATATGTCTCGGTAACCACATGCAGCCGATCGTATTTCTCAAGAGCCAGCCGCAAAACATTCTCGGTTATATCGGAGGTTGTTCCTAGCGGCCCGGTGGTATCCTGATAGAGCGGCATGTGATAATGTGTGCGAACCTCGGAAAAGGCAGACATCTCGTCAGTGCCGAGATTGAGGAACTCGCCAAGGTCTTCGCTCCTGAATGTAACATCTCCGAGCTTGTTTACGGCGAAGGTCTGGTGCAGATATTTGGGTTCGTCCAGCCTGTAGAGAAGTTTTACCCCAGCAATATTAAACCCTGGGTTTCGTACCCGCGCCGCCGAACTTACGTGCAGCTTGGCGATATTTATCCCGGCGGTTTCCAGGTCTTTGAAAGCCTGTTCCGGATCTTCAAACTCAACGGCGAGATGGCAGGTATCCAGATTTATTCCGAGATATCGGTGCAGTATATCGAGAGCAGCCGACTCGCTTATATCAAAACCGTCAACCATCGCCTCAACCGTATACTGAGATGCCTCGTCCTGAACAAAATCGGCAAACTCCCTGACGGTTTCCCATGTGCAGAATGGTTCGGGCTCAACGGCAAGTTGTATCTGCCTGTCGGTCTCCTCTTCAATCCTGTGAAGGCCGAAGAGGACAGATGCAAAACCTCGGGCAAGTTCCGCGCGAAGGCTCTTGGCATTCCCCCACGACTTGAATGACCCCGGGCTTGTGCTGACAGAACCGGTTACGCCTTCCGGCAGCAGCCCCGCAAGTATATGACCAAGGGCAAGGGTATTCTCCTGCCGTTCAACTTCACCCCAGTCTGGCCGGTACACGTCCTGCTTGACCACAGGCTTGTGGAAATCCCTTAGGGGGAAGCCGTTAATGCTGAAGATGAAGAAATTGTTGTCCTCGAGAAATGAACGGAAATCCTCGACCGCGCCATTGGCCTGGAAATCACGTATTGCGGAATTACCTATACGTACTTCAAGTCCGAATGGATCTGAAGGAGAGCAGATATCGCGCACTTTGGCGACATCGTTTGCGATCAAGGATTTGATATCATCAAGGCTTTCGCCGGGATGAACGTTGGTGGAATAGCTCAGAAGGACTTCGCCCCGTGGGGTGCGCACCTTCATTTTCTATGCCTTTTCCTTGCAGACCGGCCCCTGAATGACGTTGAGTATGTTGCCGAGAGTATCGCGCATGTCGTGGCGGTGGACAATCATATCGATCTGTCCATGCTCAAGCACGAATTCGCTGGTCTGGAAGCCTTCCGGAAGCTCGCAGTTGATGGTAGTCTTGATGACCCTCGCGCCGGTGAAGCCGATAAGACACTTGGGCTCGGCGACGCAGATGTCTCCGATAGCCGCCCAGCTGGCCCAAACGCCGGCCATGGTGAAGCAGGAGCAGACCACGATGTAAGGCACGCCGGCTTCGCGGAGCTTGGCCACGGCCGCCGAGGTTTTCGCCATCTGCATGAGGGAGTAAAGCCCCTCCTGCATTCTGGCTCCACCGCCGGAGCCGGAGAAGATAATCATCGGCGCTTTTTCGGCAATGGCGTACTCGGCAAGGCGGGAGAACTTCTCGCCCAGAACCGAGCCCATCGAACCGGCTGCAAAGTTCGGATCAGTAACCCCCAGAGCAACCTTGTGCCCATGGAGCAGGCCATTGCCGGTCACCATTACGGAGAGGAGCTTTGAGGTTTTACGAGCCTTTTCGAGGGTTTGCTGATAGCTCTTGACCGCGCGGAAGTTGATTACATCCTTACTGGCCAGATCGGCATCGTGCTCGACAAAGGTGCCTTCGTCGATGGTAAGGTTAATCCTCTCCCAGGCGCCCATCCTGTGGTGATGGTCACAATGAGGACAGACCCCCATATTCTCTTCAAGGGTCTTCTTGATAAGAAGCTCGCCGCAATTGTCGCACTTGGTGGCCGGTCCCGTTCCAGCTTCGGTGTTCGGGGTTTGCTCGCGGCGACCAAGTTTTTTCAATCCATCCCAACCAAAAATGGGCATTTAACAGCTCCCGGCCATCTGGCCTGATGTCAACCAGGGCGCGTCAGCGCCTTTTCACGAATATAATCAAATCCTAATAGGAAGCAGGGGAAAAAATACGGGTTTACGGCTAAAAAAGCAAGTCAATTTCTCGCCCGCACTCACCCGAGTTGCTTGAGCTGCGCGATTGCCGCCTTCATGTCAGGAGCCCTGAATGTTCCGGTGCCGACGACAAGATTTGTCGCCCCTGCCGCCACAACCTCGGCAGCATTCTCCACGTAAATCCCGCCATCAACCTGTAAATCTATGTCACGACCAGAGATAAGCTCAGATACGTTTTGTATGCGACCGATGGTTTCAGGGATGAATTTCTGTCCCCCGAAACCGGGAAATACGCTCATAAGAAGGATTCTATCCACATAATCCATCAAGCCTTCCAGCTTTTCAACCGGCGTATCTGGGTTTAGAACAAGGGTTCTACCCTTGCCCAGTTCCGCGATTTTATCAAGATGCTTCACCGGATCAGGATAAACTTCAAGATGAATGCCAATGCTGTCCGCCCCCGCTTCCGCA